>JAIRNJ010000258.1 GCA_031258115.1 Treponema sp.
GAAAAGGGTTTATAAAAATACTTGAAAAAATAATGAAGTACAAAAAGACATCCGTATTGACCATCCCCCGATACGCAAGAAAAGTGCCTGCGACGAGCATGACGGCGGCGGAAAGTTCAAAAAAGAAAGCGAAACGGCCCGTATAGCCGGCGATCACTTTGGCCAGCTTCGCGGAAGAGCCGGAACCCTCCTTATTTACGGCCTTAATTCAAGCCGGGAATTGCCCGTTCCTGTAATAGAAAAAAATTAAAAACCCCCGTTAAAGCCGTATTTCCAAACCGTCATAGGCCGGGGCAATGGCGCCCCCGGGATTTCGTTCCCGGATAAAATCTCCGCAGAAAGCGGTAATTTCGTCGTGGGAATGTTCGTGGCAGATATGGGTAAGCCAGGCCCGATGAGCCGCCAGTTCCAGGACGGCTTCCATGGCTTCGGCGAATGTGAAGTGGGTTGCGTGGCGGCGTTTGCGCAGCGCTCCGATGATAAAGGCCCCGGCTTTGCCGGCAAGGGATTTTGAAGATTCCGGTATGAAGCTGGTATCGGTCATGTAGACAAGAGAAGGCCGGCCGCTTTCCTCTATTTTCCAGGCGAGAATGTTCAGCTCGCCGTGTTTGACCGGGATGGAAGTGACACGGAGACAACCTATTTCAATGACAGCTCCGGCCTTGCGGAGATCCAGCCGCGGTTTGCCGCCTCCCGGCTGGGTTTCCCTGAAAACATAGGAGAAACGGTTCCTCACTTCTTCCAGGGTTTCATCGTTGCCGTAGACAGGAAGGGGAACGCTGCTACAGAGGGGCCGCACATCGTCAAGCCCGTGGAGATGGTCCGCATGGGCGTGGGTAAGCAGGACCGCATCAAGCCGTTCTATGCCCGCCCTGACCGCCTGGAGCCTGAATTCCGGCCCCGTATCAATGACTATGCTCTCTCCGGCTTCCCCGGCGATGTGAACGGAAGAGCGCATCCGCTTGTCAAAGGGGTTTTCCGAACGGCACACAGGGCAGGAACAGGCTACCACGGGGATGCCGTGGGAGGTGCCGGAACCGAGGACGCTTACTTTCATGCGGTATTATGACCTGTAAGGGCCGATCCTTGCCAGATCCCCCGCGGGCACTTATACTAAAGAAGAGTAAAACTGAAGAAGAGTAAATATGAACGCCAAACTTTTTGCAGGGATACATTAATGGCCGACCCGGAACTTGTAAGGGTAATGGATTATATTCTCAACCGCTGTAACGAGCGGGACATAGAAGCGGTAGCCGCGGCGGTGATACGGCGGCGGCGGGATCTTACCATATTCGGCGGCTCGGTGAATCTTCCCGATCCCAGGCGTATGGCCGGTGAAATGTCCAGGCAGCTTAATCTCGAAGGAACCATCGGGGGTCTTACAAAAAGCATACGGGAATATGCCATGCGCATCATAAGGCAGGAAGCTCCGGAGCTGAGTGAAGAACAGGCCGAAATGCTCACCAGAACATGGATCCCCGATCGCAATGAACCGAAGGAAGGCGCCGCACTGCCCCCGGATCTCCTGCTGAGCATGATTGAACAGTTTGTTATGTTTTCCCGGGGTGAAATGGATGAAGGGGAAGATCGGCGCCTCCGCGCCGATTTGGGCGCCTGGCCTGAGCGTTACTGGAACGCCTTCCCCCAGGTTATCCGGCTGATCATTACCGGCTACCTCAGGGACGAAATGGACGACGGCGAATTCAAAACCCGTATAAACACTGCGATGGTCATGTGAGCTTGTCCAAAACCCGGGCGAGTTTTGGACAAGCTCTTGGAAAAACCGGCCAAAAGCCCGGTTTTTCCCCTCAATCTATTCAGTCTCCTACACGGATACTGTTGAGCCATGCATCGTTGTAGAGTTCCAGGGTTTCTCCCAGGTCGTCCTTGAGTTCGGTTTTAGCAAGCTCTTCGGCGCCGTACCATGAGTCCCCCTTCTTGTGCTGCCGGGCCGGCAGGTTCGCCGTGGCGGGGAAGCCGAACGAGTCGCAGAATTCCGCATAGATCTCCGGACGATGGATAAAGTCTATGAATTTGTGAGCCAGATCGGGGTTTTTGGAACCCTTGAGGATGCACATGCTGTCGATATAGGCAGGCCCGCCTTCGGGAGGAATAAAGAATACGGTGTTTTTCTTGAGTTCCTCGTTGTCTCCGATTTCTTCATACACTACTTCCGGATAACCCTGAACTACCCAGAAGTCCCCGTCCGCATAACCCTTGCCGAAGGCTTCGGCGTCGAATTTGACCAGATTGGGTTTCCAGCGGCTGTTGATAAGATCCCTGGCCCTTTCAATTTCCGCAGGGTTTTTGGTATTGACTGAGTAGCCGAGAAAGACGAGGGCATCGCCCATAACTTCCCTCATGTCGTCCAGCATGGTCATACGGCCCTTGAGGTCGCTGCGGCCGAAGATTGACCAGCTTCTTTCAAAGTTCGGAACCCGTGCGGTATTTACCGCAATTCCCGCAGCGCCCCAGTAGTAGGGAACCGAGTAGTTCATCTGCGGATCGTATGTCGCCTTGGTAAGCACCGCGGGATCTACGTTCTTTAAGTTGGGGATTTTGCTCTTGTCGATCCTCTCCAGCATATTCTGGCTGATCATGATGGACACATAGTCTCCCGAGGGAAAGACGATGTCGTAACCCGAGCCGCCCGACTTGAGTTTGGCATACATCTCTTCGTTACTGGCGAACTGATCGTAGATAAGCTCGACACCGTATTCCTTCTGGAATTTTTCTATAACCGAATCGGGGGTATAGTAAGTCCAGTTATAAATGTACAGTTTGGAAGCGTCCTTTTTGCCGCCTCCAAAGACCGCGGCAGGGACAATTAGCCCTGCCAGTACCACAAGTAAGATGGTAATCCTCTTCATGTTCATTCTCCTTATCTGTGTGCTAAAATATATAAACGCGTCATCGCGTCTTTTCCCTCGATCTATTTTTTTCGATCTATTTTGCCGCTATGTATTTGAGGAAATTCCTCAGCAGATATGTCAGAATAACCGTACCGAGTATCATTACTACCGAGAGGGCATTGATTACCGGGGAGACTCCAAAACGGATTGCGGAATAAATGTAGATTGGCAGAGTCGAGGATCCGGGGCCCGCCACAAAGTAGGTGATTACAAAGTCCTCAAGGCTTATGGTAATGGCGGTGAGGAAACCCGACACGATACCGGGCATACAGATGGGAACCGTTACCTTGAGCAGGGTTTGCATCTCCCCGGCCCCAAGGTCGTGGGCCGCCTCAATTATGGAAAAATCAAATTCATCCAGCCGTGCCATTACCATGAGGAAGACGAAGGGAAGGTTGAATGTGGTATGGGCGATATAGATGGTGAGAAGTCCCAGATTCAGCCCCACGCCGGCAAAGAAGATCGACAGGGAAACGCCGATGATGATTTCGGGGAGGATCATGGGAAGGAAGGAGATCGTCTGTACATAGTTGCGCAGGCGGAAACGGTACCAGTTTACCGCAATGGCGCCGAATGTGCCGAGGAAGGTAGCTGTGGCCGCGGAAGTAAAGGCGATAAGGATGCTGTTCCAGAAGGCGCGCCAGAGATCCCGTGAATGAAGGAAAAGCTGCTCGTACCAGCGGAAGGAGAAGCCTGTCCAGTTCATCCCCTTGGAGCCGTTGAAGCTGTAGAGGATGAGTACAAAGAGCGGAAGAAAGAGGAAAATAATTGTGGCAATAAAAATTGTCTGGCTCAGGGAGAAGGGCTTGCGGGCGGCCCGGCGGGCATGACGTCCCGCTTCACTCTGCAGGGGAACTCCGATGCGCAGGGAGGTAATGACATCGTGCACCACGTTTTTTATGTTCATGACAACCTCTGTTTTGTGCGGCCGCATGACCGCATCATTAAGCCGGACAGGGACTGAAACTTCATGAAAAACTCCTTGCTCTTTCAAGCGCGGTATCGGAGGAGCCTTTTTGATCGGACAGGCGCTTTGCGTCCCGGCGCTGCAGGTTCATCATCACGATTACTCCGGCGGTGGTGACCACGGTAAGCACCATGGATATGGCGGAAGCCAGAGGCCAGTTCCGGCTTTTGGTAAGCTGGTCAGCGATGATGTTTCCCAGCATATAGGAATCCTTGCCGCCCACAAGCAGAGGCACTGCGTAGGCCCCAAAGATTGGGATGAAGGTAAAAAGAACCGCCGTATAGATTCCCGAGCGGATGTTTGGAAGCAGTACCCGTACCATGGAAACGAATTTCGAGGCCCCCAGATCCCTTGCCGCCTCCAGCAGGGAAAAATCAAACTTGTCTATCGTGGAGAAGAGGGGAAGTATGGCATAGGGCAGATACATATAGACCAGTACCAGCACTACCACCCGCTGATTGTAGAGAAAGTGTATGTAATCGTTGACAAGGCCGATGCGAATTAAAAAATCATTGAGGAAACCGGAATTTCCCAGAATATTCATCCAGGCGAAAACCCGGATGAGAAAATTTGTCCAAAAGGGGATGATGATCAGGAGAAGCAGAAAGGTCTGGTTCCGGCTCTTTGCCATGAAGTAGCCGCAGGGCAGGGCGATAAAAATCGTGATGATCGTGGCGGCAATGGAGGTAATGATGGTTCTTGCCGTAACGATGAGGAAGCTGGGGTTGGAAAGACTCCGGTAGGCATCCAGGGAGAAGACCGGCTCCACCCCGCCGTAGAGCCCCTTGTTAAGGAAGCTGTACACCACGATAATCACAAGCGGGGCAAGAAAGAAGACGGT
>JAIRNJ010000260.1 GCA_031258115.1 Treponema sp.
CATACTCCGCTCCTTCGAGTAAATTTGGCGGAAGAGGGGTCTCTGCTCGGGGTACACCGAGATCCTATTCGAGGCAGCGGCGCCGAAAAAGAACCCGCTTGCGCGGGGGAGGCTCCTCACTTTTTTCTTCGGCAGCCGTTGTGATTAGTATTAGTGACGAGGTCTGCCGGAGGATTCCCCCTGACCGTTCCCTCTCAGCACCAAACAATCGGCGCCTTTCTGATTAGCCCCGGCAGGGGCTAACCTTCCTATATCCCGTCGGATATAAGTTACCCCTTTTACAAAATATCATAAAGTATTCGTGGCGAAAATTCCTAAAATCCGGTTGTATATGAAGTTGTTTTTGATGATTGAAAGTAAACACCGGCGCCATGGTTTTACGCCGGAATTCTTTCGAAACTTCAGTTTTGCAGGCGGTCTATTGAACGGCTTTTCATTAAGGGGTACTATTTTCACGGAGGTTTACCGTGTGCAGCGTTGATTCAGGCGGGATCTTTCTTTTCCAGGGACTTGCCATGATACTTCCTCCCGGTGATTCGGAGGATCGTTTCCGGGGTTTCAGACGGGAACTTCTGGAAGCTTCCTTTGCCGATGCCCGCCCGGATCTGGATATTTTTGAGATCCCGGCGCTTAACAGTTCCGCCACGATCCTTGCCGCCTCCATTCCCGTTTCTCAAGCCCTGCCCGCCGCTTGGCAGGCTGTTCCTGTGCGTCAGGTTCTCTCGGCGGTTTGCGGGGAAAAGACCCGGTATTCAGGCGGCGGCCTTTCCGGTTGTATGCTCCGGGCCTACCACGCTGCCCAATGGCGGCGGGATTCCCGTTTTTGCGGATGCTGCGGCGAAAAGAATACCGATGCTCCCGATGAATTTGCCCGGCTCTGTCCTGCCTGCGGCAGACGGGAATACCCCCGGATCTCCCCGGCGGTGATCACGATCATCATCAACGATAGGGACGAGGCCCTGCTTGCCCACAACAAAAAATTTTTACAGGGCATGTACAGTCTTATTGCCGGCTTTAACGAGGCCGGGGAGAGTCTTGAAGACACTGTGGCCAGGGAGATTCTGGAAGAGGTGGGAATTGAGGTACGGGATATACGCTATATAACAAGCCAGCCCTGGCCTTTTCCCAATTCACTCATGCTGGGTTTTACCTGCCGTCATGCGGGCCGCAGTATACGGCCCGACGGCATTGAGATTGAAGACGCCCGCTGGTTTAACCGGGATAATCTCCCGCCGCTTCCCGGCTATGGTTCGGTGTCCCGCTACCTTATCGAACTGTGGCGGAAGGGAAACCTTTAGGCCGCTTAAAAAAGCAAAATTCGGGGCATTTTGCAGGACTTGCGAGACAACCGGCCGGATTGTCGAACAAGTCCGCTAATCCTGCCGGCGGTTTATTTCCGAGATACGCCAGGCGTCCTTGTGTTTGATCAGCGTTACTTCGTCACGGATACTGAGAATCTGGGGGATCATCGGAGGCGTTTCTCCTGTTGCCGTAAGTTCCGCGGGGGCTGTTTCTTCCGCGCTGCCGGGATAGTAGATCATGTAGCGGGTTTCGTAGCTGACCAGTTCCCGGCTTTCGTCTCCCCCATTCAATTCGATGGAGAGATCCGTGATGCCGAACACCGGGACGGGGAGGGCGGGGGAGCCCTGGGCCTTCCACTCGGGAGCGGAGAGCATGGTCAACTGTCCTATTTCATAGGCCTGGCGTACCTTGCTCATCACAAAGAAGTTGGTCACCATGTTGATGTCTTCCTTTCCGGCCTTTTCTATGACGCAGGCTTCCATCATCATGTGATCCAGAGTATTAAAACTGTTATAGTAAGCCGACACGACTTCTTCCGCTCTCATTCCTTTGGTAGTGGGCCTGTCTTTCTGGCCTTCAACAATGCTGCGGGCTATCAATCCGGCGACAAGCACAACAACGGCGATCCCCGCAATGATCGTGGAATTCCGGATCACAAAGCGGCGGCTCTGCACCGATACTGTCTTGCGTTTCTGCAGTTTCTTTCTTTCTTCTTCAAGTGCGTTAAATTCACTTTCGCTCAGGGCTTTGACAAAGGATGAGGCAGAGCCTTCAAGAGCAGCGGCAAATTCGCCAAGATCGGTGCGTTTCCCGCCCTTGCCCGGGAAAAGCGCCCTGTCGATAAGGGCGGCCAGCTTTTCGTCCAGTCCGGGGGCGGCAAGACGGGCAGGGAGAAATACCCCTTCGTTCATGTCCTCGTGCAGCGTATCCTCCGGCTTGGCGGAAGTCAAATCCCAGGGCAGCTTTCCCGCAAAGATGCGGTAGAGCATGACCGCCGCGGAAAAGGCTGCCGCTTCCCCTCCGCTCAGCGCCGGATTGACATAAGCGTCCCGCCCGGAAAAGAGGGCTTCAGTCCCTTCGGCCTGGAGACAGCGGGTACAGAGGAAATCCGGGGGGAAGAGAAGGGCGCCTGAAGCCTGCACAATCACCGCGGCCGGCCAGATTGGAACAGCCTCATCCTTAAGGCGGGCCCGTATCCAGAAGCGCAGGGCATCCAGCGCATCCTCCCTGCGCCCATCCTCAAGGATACCGTCAAACCTTTTTCCCTCAAAGGCCGGCCCCCGGATGATCATGCGCTTTCCCTCTCCGGGAGCGGCGGGGGAATCCATCTCGATCACCGCGGCAGGCTTCCAGATTTCTTTCCTGCCTTCAGGATAGAGGATAAAACCCTGCTCGGTAATAAACTGGGCAAGCTTTGCCTGCGCGAAGCCCTGGGCATCAAGGCCCGTATCAAAGCCCAGAGCTTTTTTGCCTTCCGTTTCAAATGTAAAAATATGAACGTTCATCATCTCGGTGAATAAAGATAGCGGAAATAATCCATGTCCGTGGACAGCGTCTTGTCAAACTTCGGCATGGTTGTCCTGTAGGATTCCAGCGCCCGCCAGAAGTCAAAGAAAGAGCGATCCTGGTTGTAGGCTTCCGCATAGATCCTCGTGGCCTCGGCGTCGGCGGTTCCCCGGATCGTTTCGGCCTTCTCATACGCGTCGGAAAGTATCGAACGGCGCTCATTATCCATGCGGCCCATCCATTCGGCCTTTTTGCCTTCCCCTTCGGAACGGAAAGCCTGGGCTATCTGATTACGTTCCTTGATCATCCTGGCATATACGGATTGTGTCAATTCGTCACTGTAGCGGATCTGCCGGGTCACCACATCGATGAGTTCTATGCCGTATTCGGGAACCATGCGCCTGGAACGGAAGAGAATCTCTTCCGCCAACTGCCGTCTTCCCCTGGCGACAGGTTCCCTGCTCCCCTCGCTCTGAATGAGGGTGGGGATCTGTTCCATATCAATACTGTCGCCTATGCCCAGACTGTCCGCGGTACTGGGATTTTCGAGGATCAGGTTGGAATTGCGGACCGTTTCCCGGAGGTAGTTTTCCGCAACAACGGTACGGACTTCCGAATCAATAACTTCGGCAAGCTTTGAATAGGCCCCGTCGATTGTAGTGATCGATTCATAGAATTTTTTCGGATCGGAGATCCGCCAGCGGGCGGTAACATCAACCCAGATATACTGTTTCTCCCGTGTGGGCATACTCTTGGCTTCCCCGTCCCAGGCAAGAATACGTTTGGGATAGCGTACCACATCGTCGATGAAGGGCAGCTTTACATGGAAACCGGCGTCGGTGATAACATCGGTAAGGCGGCCCATCTGAACGATAACGGCCTGTTCGCCTTCATCAATAATATAGAAGGGGTTTGCGATGAGCAGGCCGATGAAGATGACGGCTAAAACAATAATGGTGCTGAACATTTTTTTCATATTAACGCTCTCCCCCGGAAATTCCGCCTGAAGCTCTTCCTGAACCCAGATCCCGCAGGGGCAGAAAATTTTCAA
Source organism: Treponema sp. (assembly GCA_031258115.1). Lineage (GTDB taxonomy): Bacteria > Spirochaetota > Spirochaetia > Treponematales > Breznakiellaceae > JAIRNJ01. The sequence goes on from JAIRNJ010000260.1 coordinate 3,860, forward strand.
AATTTCTGTCGATGAGTATTGTTTTTTCCGTATCGGCAAAGACATCTTCAACCATTTCATAGTAGAGACGCTGCCGGGTAACTTCCGGAGCCCGGCGGTACTCTTCGTACACGGAGAGGAAACGCGCCACATCCCCCCTGGCCTTGTTCACCCGCTCCGTACCGTAACCCTGGGCTTCCTGAATGAGCCGCTCCCGCTCGCCCCGCGCCCGGGGAATCTCGGCATTGTAGGCCTGCTGGCCTTCATTGATCAGCCGGTTCATGTCCTGCTCCGCCTTGTTCACATCGTCAAAAGCTTCCTGCACCCCGGAAGGCGGATCGATGTTCTGGAGCTTTACGGCAATGACATTGATCCCAAGACCATAACCCCGGAAAGTTTCATTCATAATATCCGTACCCGCCGCCTCGATGGCGCTCCGCTCGGAACCCATGATGTCCATGATCGGCCTGTCGCCTACCAGCATGTTGATTACCGAGCGGCTCACGTCCCGGATAGTCCGGGATCTCTCCTGAACATTGAAAACCCAGGCCCTGGGGTCTATGATGCGGTACTGGATGATCCATTCAACATCGATGATGTTGAGATCCCCGGTGAGCATGGTAGCTTCGCTGGTATCTCCGGAATAGGTAGACTGGATGCCGCTTGAAAGCGTGCGGAAACCGAACTGTTCGGTCTGTACGGTTTTGACATTTACATTGTAGTTCTTGTCTATACCGAAAGGAAGTTTGATGTGAGGGCCCGGGCCCCCGGTGTCGAGGTACTTCCCGAATCTGGTAACAACAGCCTCCTCGGTCTGGTCAACAAAATAGATGCTGGTTGCCAGAAAAATAATCACCACAATCACGGCGAATGCGATTCCGGCTACGGCCGGTGAAAACCACTTTGCCCCTTTTTGGGGGCTGAATACAGGCATAAAATACCTCCACTATCATGATAGTAGGAAAAGGGAGTTCTGGAAAGGGTGTACAGCAGGGCCCCTGCATTTACTTTCCAATCGTTCCTCATACTTTCTTTCCCCGCCGTTTTCCAGCCCCGCTTCGTTCCGTATCAGTTCCGGTGCCAGCGGTACGACCACCTCTCCTCCCGGACGCACCATCACCGCCGCTTCCATGCCGGCTTCCCCTCCGTCGATTCCCCAACTTCGTCAAACCGGCTCAACTGTGCCGCTAATAGTCCGCTTACTACCGTACATTTGATGATTTCAAGAAGAACATTGATGAATGTATATCCAAAACTGATACAGAATATTATACCCGTATTAACTCTCTCATCTCGGAAAATATTCAGAGATTTGATAATGTACTTACTCTAGCTGCTTGATATGTGATATTTTCTTGCCTAAAGCAGTATA
>JAIRNJ010000323.1 GCA_031258115.1 Treponema sp.
ATCGGGAAAAAGCATTCGCTGGAAAAAATGGAGCGGTATTATACTTTTTTCGCCGCCGCTTTTCCCGAAAAGACCCTGGCCCTTTTTCGGAAGGCCCTTGATCAGTATGCGGCGAACAATACCGGGCGTACCTGTTATGAGCATATCGTCAATGTGTTTAAAAAGATGAAAAAAATACCCGGCGGCGATGCCGCGGTGGCGGATATGAAAGCTCAATACCGGATCAAATACAAAAACCGGCGGGCGATGATGGAAATATTGGGCCGGAAATAGTGGGAAAGACGTACTTTGTCGGTAAATCAGGAAACAAAAAAGGGAAGGGAAATGCCCGGCCGGAAATACTTCCATTAAAATTAAGCGCATCAAAGTAAGGGTTAAAACTTTGAAACGTTAAAGGCGTTAGTCCGGGTCTGTTCCTCATTTAATCGTAAGGTATAAGTTTTGACCGGACGATAGCTCCCAAGGCTATTGCGATTTGCGGTCGCTAAGAGTTTTCAAGGCTCTGTAATAGGCGATGCTCCCAATTGGCCGGACCGGCTGACCGCCAAGCGGCCTCCTTTCCCTTCCCCAATTTTTACAAAAGTTTATTGATAAGGGCCTGATCAAAGTCCACGGTGGTTTTGAAGTTTGAATTAGCAAGCCGTTCCTCAATGTCATCCTTTTTCTTTTTCAGTTCATCAAGCCGTGAAACAATGGCCCTTTGATCCAGAACGGGCTCAAGTTCAATTTTGTCCCGGCCACCTGAAGGATTGTATTCATAGGCATATTTTTCTACCCGGCGGAATTTCCCCGCGATGGACTCGTAAAAGGCAATTTCTGCTTTCAGGCTTTCCAGGGTAATCAGGTCTTCCTTGTTGATCGTGTTGGCTTTTTCAATTGCCAGATTGAAATCCCGCAGGGTTGTCATAAGAAGACTAACGGCGGCTATGGTTTCTTTGAAAGTTTTTCCGTCAAAAACAACCGTATTTTCTTCCTTGCCCGCCGGTTTTGTTATTTCCGCGGAACCGGTCAGGGATGTTAATTTGCTGATCTTTTCTTTCAGCTTATTCCTGAGCCGGAATGCTGAAGTGATGGTCAATACCATAGCAACTACCTCCTTTCTCGATACTATACCAAAGCTTGTATAAATTATTCAAGCGGCGCGGAACATCGCTTTGGCGCATCCGGTCGCTTATGCCGCCGCCGTCCCTCACACCCCTTCCGGCAGTTTCTCCCGCATGAGCCTCCGGTGGCTGATTTTTTCGCCGTCCACATTACATAGCCTCTTTATACTTTCAGCGTTAAGATCGTTCTTCCCTTGGGCGCCTTATAAACACCGCTGCCGTCATGGCCCCCCCCTGCGGGCTGTATTTCAGATTGAATAAAAACTTGTATTGATTTATTGCTGATAATGCGGATGCGGAAATTTTCCAAGCCGAATAATGCATAGCTTGATTCATTTGTTTTTCGCTCCAGAAGGGTTATGGAGACATCCTGCCTCCTGTCTTCGGCATAGAGTATGCCGTTTTCAAAGAGGCTTATCTCGGTAAGCTCTCCCTCGGTAACAGTAAGGTCGGCCCGGACGGCGCCGGCTTGTAGTTCCACTATTTTTTGATTTTGTTCCCTGGTCCAGTCGGTATTTAAAAGATAGAGTTTATCCGGATTGCCGGCTTCTCCCCAGAGCGCATAATAAATATCATCTATATCTTCTGTATTACCTTTAAGCGTGATAAAGGGCTTGTTATGAATATCCAGCAGCCGGTTCAGGATCGCGGGCATTATATTCTTTAACGCTTCATGTCCCGGATAGGAGTAGGCGCAGAATAGGTACACAAAACCCCTGCCTATGGAATGGCGGATCAGAATCGGCGTCCCGTCATTTCCGATAAGGATTGGGACGGCGCCATGCAATTCAATATCCCCCAGGAAACAGGGGCCGTCCTCATCTGCACGTTGATTGGGAAGGCGAATACCCTGATATGCCGGTACGGTAAAACCGTTCCATTCTGCGGCTACACCAGTGCTTCCGGAGAGAACCGGGGAAGTCGCGGTAAATTGCCGGTTCGACGGACCTTTAATACGGACCCCGCAGAGCTGCTCCACTGAGCCGCCTTTATAGAGCGCAAGATCGTCCATGGTCTCCAGGAATTCTCGATCCGTGCGGGTGTTAAGATGGGGAATACTTAGGAAAAGAGTTCCTCCCGCTTCCGCATAGCCGCATAGCTTTTCATAATCGCCGGTGTCAGGATCCATCGTATGCCAGTCCAGGAGGATCAATAATTTGTACATATTAAAGACAGACAATTCCGCTTCTACGGGAAGATAGTCATATTCTCCCCGGGGAGAACCGCTGAAAAACCGGCGTACTTTTTCAGCCTGCTGGTGCAGAGGGGTAAGGCATATACCGGGGGATAGAATTTCCAAAAGGTGCAGCGCCTTTTCACATTGGCGGTAACCCCAGGACCAGCGCTTGTTTCCCGTATGGCTCCATACGGGATAATTTTCGTTAATAAAAGCGTCTTTGCCGGAATTGTTGTTCACATTGCCCAGGCCGCTGATCGGGGCGGCGTAGCGTCCCTGGAGTACCGCAATGTTTACCAGGGGCTGTCCCCGGCGCGGATGGGTTCTGTTGTAACGATAAAAACTTTGCATTACCGCATTCTTGTGGAAAGGAAGATAATCACCGGCGGCCATCTTTTCCGCTTTAAAATACTGGAACTGGGAATCTTCTTCAAATAAAAAACCGGCCCCCATAATCCATGAGAGGTAGGCTCCCAGAAACAATCTGCGAACGCCGTATTCCAGTTCGGGG
>JAIRNJ010000055.1 GCA_031258115.1 Treponema sp.
ATCAAAATTGAAGATGAAACCGTCATGCTCATCGCCACCCAGCAGCCGGTGGCCAGGGATCTCCGGGAGATTTTTGCCGTTTTAAAAATCGCCATGAACCTTGAACGGGCCGGGGATCATGCGGTACACATGGCGAAGACGGCGATAAAACTTTCGGGGAAAGCGTCGTTCCGCGCCATGGAACACCTGGAGCGCATGGTAAAAACCGGCCGGGAGATGCTCCGCTCTTCCGTCTCAGCGTATCTGAAACAGGACGCGCAGGCGGCGCGGGACACCGCCGCCATGGACGACATCATCGACGGGGAACACAAAGCGCTCTCCGAAGAGATGCTCAAGCTGATGAAAACACACCCGGAACTGCTGAAAAAGGCGCTCCGTTTTCTCCATACATCGGGAGACCTGGAACGTCTGGGGGATCGCATTACCAATATCTGCGAAGCCATAGTGTATATGATCGAAAGCAAACATGAGGAACTCAATGAATGAGGAACTCACTGAGTGAGGCCCGGAAAACTAAAGTTTTCGGTCCTTACTCAAATTATTTTGTTTTTTTGACGATCGGCACTCCCACTGCCAGGCCCATGAAAACGGTACGTTCATGATCGAAAATGTCCAGCATGGCAAGATCGAAAACCAGTTTGAATTTGCTCAGGGCCGGGATTGCGGACAGGTCAAGACGGAGCCCCGTGTTGAGACAGCCCCGGTACCAGGCGTCATCCCCCAGAGCCTGCAGGCTGTAGGAAAAATTGGAATAATCAATGATCCAATGTACGATCCGGTCAAAAACACTGGGAAACAGCACAAGATCAAAGCCCATGCCAAAATCGATATTATCCTTGTTCCCCTCGTGGATCGTGTAACCGATCGCAAGGCTTGTAGCCGCAGGCCAGGTAAAGAATTCTCCGGTGTAGGTTGCCGCAGTATAGATCTGCCCCGCGCTGCTGAATTGATCCCGGTGGTTCAGGAGCTGCAGATTCCCTCCGATGGAAATTGCGGTACGCTTGGTAGGCAGTCTGATCTTTGCCCCAATGATGCCGTCGATATTGTTTGTGTCGTCTTCCCGGGGCTGAATATCCAGAGCTCCGCTTAATTCCACCCAGTTAAAGAGGCTTAAACCTATTTTGGCAATGCCATTATTGGAAAAGAAGTTATAAGACCCTCCGGCATCAAGGCCCAGCTTAGCCTTCTCTTCCCAGCCAAGGTTTCCCGACGGTACCGTATAGAGTCCTGTCGCGCCGTTAAGACTCATGGACAGGGCGCCGCTTTCCTGTGCAGAGAGATTCGAAATAAACAGAATCAGAAACAAAAACAGAAAGCCCGGTAATTTTTTCACTTATTTTCCCCCTCGGCGGCAAGAAACCGTTTTATTCCTTCAAAAACTTCTCCCAGATCGTCAAAATGCATGACGGCCTGAGCGTCCAGGGGTGTAGGCATATTGTTCACAATAACAATGCCGCCTCCCCTCCGTATCGTATAGAGAGGAAGACCCGCGGCCGGCTGTACCGTAAGGCTTGTACCCAGAACCAGCATAAGATCCGCATTCTGGGCCTCCGCCGTGGCTTCCCTAAGCGCCTCCATGGGGAGGCTTTCTCCAAAGAAGGTTATGGCGGGTTTCAGCACCCTGCTGCATTTGGGACAGCGGGGAAGTTCCCCTTTTTTTACAATGGCCGCGGCTTCCTCAAAGGGCATACGGATACCGGCGCAATGGAGGCAGTAGTGCAGCCTGGGGGAGCCGTGAACCTCAATAACATGCCTGCTGCCTCCCTTCCGGTGAAGCAGATCTATGTTCTGTGTGATGACGGCTTTAACAAAACCCCTGTTTTCAAGTTCCCCGAGTACGGTATGAACAACGGAAGCTTCCTTTGCGTCAAGGTTGTAGATAAATTCTCCGCTCATCCTGTAATAAAACGAGGGGTCCTGCATGAAGTAATCAATGTCAAAAATCTTTTCGGCATCCATGTCGTTGTAGAGTCCGTTCTTTCCCCGAAAATCCCGGATACCGGAAAGCGTTGAGACTCCGGCTCCGGTCAGGGCAACACAGTGACGGGCATTTACAATACGTTCAAAGAGAGATTCAATTTTTTTCTGCATATTTTTTGAAAGGCTCCCCTCTTTTATGAAGAACCGCTGCCTTCATGTTAGATCCTTTACTATATCATCGACACGGAAGGCCCGGGGATTTACCCGGAACATTCCTCTATTTTGATATGGTCGCCTGCCCTGAGCCTGCCTCCCCGGATCACCCTGGCAAAAACCCCCTCGGAGGGCATGATGCAGTTTCCCGTTTTTTGCCTTATGGCACAGTCCTGATGACATTCCTTGCCTATCCGGGTAATTTCCACACGGCAATCCCCCAGAGCGAGGACGGTCCCTATGGGAAGTTTGTACAGCTCGATCCCGCGGGTGGTAATGTTTTCCGCAAAATCGCCGGGTTTGAGGCCCGGAATCCCCTGTGCGCTCATTTTGGAAATACTCTCTTCGGCAAGCAAACTTATCTGCCTGGGCCATGAACCGGCATGGGCATCCCCTTCGATGCCGTAATTCTCCCTGAGTACCGCTTCCGCCTGAGCTTCCTTTACCGTTCCCCTTTTGACGCTTGTGTTTACCGAAACTACCAGGGCCGAAGACCCGCTCTTCAATCTATCCTCCTATGCGGTACATGAATTTTGAGGGAATGCAGCCTTCGGAAAACCTGTGCCTTTCCGGCTTGCCTTCCATCGCCGTCATTATGATCTCCCTGAGCCGGGCGGGATTGCCGATGGCGCTGCGGATATCCCATTCCGTATCATCGGCAAGGCAGGGTCTGATTCTCCCTTCGGAGCTAATCCGTATGCGGTTACAGTTACGGCAGAAGGGATCGGAAAAGGCTCTGATAAACCCGATGCTTCCCCTGAAACCCGGCCCGCTCCAGCACTGCGCCGGCTGACCCGGATATTCCGCCTTAACCGGCTTGAGTTCCCGGCTTTTCAGGATCTCCGCAGGATCTCTGCGCCAATCCTGTCCTGAAAGTTTCCCTATGGGCATGAGTTCTATGAAACGAATCTGCAGCGGCCGCTCCCGCGCCATGTTGATAAACTCTTCAATCTCGTCGTCATTGATCCCTCCAAGGAGCACACAGTTGATCTTGAGGGGCAGCATATCAAGGGCAAGGGCCATGTCCACACTTGATAAAACCTCCTCAAGACTGCCGCCGTTCATGTTCCTGTAACGTTCAGTCTGCAGGGAATCAAGGCTTATGTTGAGCCGTATGAGTCCCGCATTCCTCAGGGCCCTGAGCCTCTGCGTAAGGCCCTGGGCATTTGTGGTCATGACAGTTTCCCTGATCCCGCGGGTTTTACTGACCGCGGAAATAATCTCTTCAAGATCGGGCCGCAGGAGAGGCTCCCCGCCGGAAAGCCTTACCTTTTGTATATCCAGTTCCGCAAGGACAGAAACAATCTCCGCTATTTCATCCGGCCTTAACTCGTCCGCCGGCTCAGGCTTTATTTCTTCCCCGTAACAGTAGGGACAGCGGAGATTGCAGCGGCTTGTAAGAGAGAGGCGGACATAATCAATAGTCCTGCCAAAACGATCCTTCATGTTTTTTCTTTTCCGCGTTCAAAGGAACCGCTCTTCCCCCCGGTTTTTCTAAGGAGCCGTATTTCCCCTATCTCCATGCCCCTATCCACAGATTTGCACATGTCGTAGATTGTCAGGGCCGCGGCGGAAACCGCGCAGAGGGCCTCCATCTCCACCCCCGTATGCCAGGTTGTACGGACTAAAGCCTTAATCAAAAGCTGATTTCTGCTCTGTCTCTCAATATCCAGTTCCACACTGTCCAGGGGAACGGGATGACAGAGCGGGATAAGTTCAGCCGTTTTTTTTGCCGCCATGATCCCCGCAATACGCGCAGTCCCTATCACGTCCCCTTTGGGCAAAGCCCCTTCCAGAATGAGGCCGAGAGTCGCTTCTTCCATGCTCAGCAGGGCCTGGGCCAGGGCTTCCCGTCTCGTATCCTGTTTTTTTCCAACGTCAACCATACGGGCTTCCCCCGCCCCATTAATATGATTAAGTCTCGTGCGCATGTGTCCTTCCCTGTTCATCCTTCAAATCCAGAAGAATTTCCAGCCCGTGTTCCAGAGTGTCAATCACCGCTTCAAGGTTTTCCACGGCAGCTTTTTTGCTTCCGGGCAGGTTAATGATAAGAGTTTGTTTCCGTATGCCCGCAATGGAACGGGAGAGCATGGCCCTCGGCGTAAGGGCAAGGCTGTGGAAACGCATCGCCTCGGGAATGCCGGGAACAAGGCGCTCGCAGACTGCCGCCGCGGCTTCGGGGCTTACATCCCTTGGCGAAAGACCCGTGCCCCCCACGGTGAGAACCAGGCTGACCGCGCCGGTATCGGCGGCCCGTATCAGGGCTTCTTCGATCAAGGCCTTTTCGTCGGGAAGTATGACAGGTTCCCCGCAGACAAAACCTTTTTCCAAAAGCATGTCCCTGACAGCCGGGCCTGCCGTGTCCACACGCTTTCCCACGGAGGCCCTGTCGCTGACGGTTAACACGAGGGCGCTGAACGCTTTTGTCACAAGCCCTCCCTGAAAAGTATCCCGTCAAGGGCTGTCCCCCGGGACAGAAATCCTGTTCCGGCGGGAAGATCCAGAAGACAGTTGCAGTTCAAAAATGAAAAAAGCTGGGAAGAACTGTGGCCCGAGGGAACACTAAACATGCCGTTTTCGTAACGGCAGCGTATGAAACGGCGTAAATCAGTTTTATCCGGGGAAAAATCGTTTGCAAGCCTTCCCTGTACACGGCGGTTCTGCAGATCCTTCCTGCGGGAGATTTTTGCCAGAACCGGTTTTGCCAATAGTTCAAGGCTGACGATACAGGCAAAGGGATTCCCGGAAAGATTCATCATGAGTTTCCCCCGATAGATCCCGCAGCGGATAGCGGAACCGGGTCTGTTGGCAAGACGCCAGAAGAGGGATTCCGCTTCAAGGATCCCGTAGACTTCGTGAATAATGTCATATTCCCCCACACTCACCGCGCCGGAACTGATAAGAATATCAAGAGAGGCAATATGAGAGGCAATGAGGGAAGATGCAACAGAAGCATTGTCGCCGGTTCCGGGCAAAAGATACGGATCAAAACCCCATTCCTTAAGGCGGCAGGAGAGGAGAGCAGTATTCGTGTCGTATATCTTCCCCGGCTCAAGTTCCCTTCCCGGCGGACTCAGCTCATCCCCGGTACAGAGTATGCCGATTCTTGGCTGCCTGTATACGCCGATCTTTTCAAGGCCCATACCGGACAGTATCCCTATCATTACCGCATCAAGCCGCGTTCCCGCCGGGGCAAGGACTTCAGCCTTCCTGATATCCTCCCCCCGGAAACCGATGCAGTTTCCCTTCGCAAGAAAGCCCGGCACGAAAATTTTTCCCCCTTCCTCCCGGGCGGTTTCCTTTGGAATCACCGTATCGGCCCCCGGCGGGATCATGGCGCCCGTCATGATCCGTATGGCCCCGCCCGGGCCGACACAGCCTGAAAAAGGCTTCCCGGCGCCTGACTCGCCCTGAATTTTCAGCGTTACGGTTTTTTCCCCCGATGCCGTATCCTGAGATCTCAGGGCAAAACCGTCCATGGATGAACGGTCAAAAGGAGGATTATCCAGAGGGGCGCGAATCTCCTCCGCAGCAATGCTTCCCAGGGATTCACAAAGGGGCAGTTCAACAGTTTCTTCAATGGGCCTTGTTCTTGCCAGCAGAATTTCTGCTGCTTTTTCCAGCTCCAACCAGTCGGCTTTCAGCATAGGGTTCAGCCTTTCTTTATCCGGCATTCCGGCAGCCAGCGGAGCAGAACCTCCGCAACAGCATTGCTGTCCATCGGCTTGGCAAGAAAACCGTTGAAGCCGCCGGAAATAAACATTTCCCTGGCCCCCGAAACCGCATTGGCGGTCAGGGCGACAATGGGTATCCCGGCCTTGACATCTCCCATGGCGCGGATAATGCGGGTCGTTTCCATTCCGTCCATGTCCGGCATCATGTGATCCATCAGAATAAGATCGTATTTCTTTTCCTTTATTTTTTCGATGGCTTCCCTGCCGCTTAGTGCCGTTTCGGGTTTTATATCAAAGGCGCCCAGAAGGTAGGAGGCGACCTCAAGGTTTATTTCAATATCATCAACCAAAAGCACCACGGCCTCCGGCGCGGAAAAACGGACGGGGGAAATTTCCCCTTCCGGCAGATCCTCCCTGCTGCCTGTTTTAAGGGGAAGCGTTACGGTAAAAACAGAACCTTTGCCGTATTCACTTTCTACGTCTATTGTTCCGTTCATAAGATCGCAGAGCCGCTTTGTAATGGCAAGCCCGAGACCCGTCCCCTGTATCCGTTTATTTCGCACCAGATCAAGTTGTTCAAAGGAGCTAAAAAGCCGCGGTATGGACTCTTCCCTGATGCCGATTCCCGTGTCTTTCACCAGGAAATGCAGAACCGGCATTTTGCCGTCAGGTAGAGATGCGTTTTCGACCCGGAAGACAACCCCGCCTTCCCTCGTATACTTGAGCGCATTATTGAGGAGATTGGTCATAATCTGGGCTATTCTTTTTTCATCCCCAAAGATTACTTCCGGCAGAGATTCCGAAAAAAAACACTGAAAACTCAAATCTTTTTCCGAAAACAGAAGAACAAACATATTTTTTAGATACTCAAGCATCTTCTCCAAACTAAAGTATTCCGGAACCAGTTCCATCTTCCCCGCTTCAATCTTGGAAAAATCCAGAATGTCGTTAATAATGCTGAGGAGTATGCTGGATGAATTCTGTATGTTTTTAAGAAAGTTACGCTGCCGGCTGTCAAGGCTGGTATCGCCGAGCATTGAAGTGATGCCGATGATGGCGTTCATGGGAGTGCGGATCTCGTGGGATACGGTTGCAAGAAAATCCGACTTGGCCTTGTTTGCCGTTTCCGCTTCCCGCTTTGCCGCCAGTAATTCTGATGTATCATAAAAAAGAACCATGGCGCCGGTACTCTTGCCAAAGTCGTCCTTCATGGAACTGACCTGAATGGTGTAATCCTTCAGATCTCCTGTTCCGCCAAAATCAATGGCCTGACTCAGATTGACGGAAACCGTTTCGTTTTCAAGCTGCCTGTATATTTCGTCTGCCTTTTGCATAAATTCGGCGTTGGCAAACCTGCCGAAAACATCCCGGTAATGACGGCCGGAGATCATGCCGAAACTGCCTATGCCTGTAATCTTGAGAAATACATCGGTACAGTAGACTATCCTGCCGTCCCTGTCAAAAAGCATGATAATATCGGGACAATTTTCCAGGAGCAGGTTCATGTATTTTTCCAGCTCCGATTTTGAGTCCCTGATGATTCTGCTTAAATTATCTTTGGCCTCAACAGTAGCCCTGTTCCTTTCAATTGCCATATTGGCAAGCATGAGTTCCCTTTCGAGTTTTTTAATCGTAATCCGGGCCTGTTTTAACTCTGATGCAAGATCCGGAAGGGAATGCTCCTGCCTTTTGTCCATTACAGCGCACAGATCACTATTGTGTCGTTGTGGCTCCGGTTGGTCAGTCTGCCGTTTTTATCGTATACCGGGCATAACTCCGTACCGGAATACGAGAGCGCAAACGGCGTTCCCTTGAGAAGCTCCTCCGTCTTCTCCATTTCCCTGGAGGCCCGGAAGCCCAGGGCAAAATAACGGCCCACGCAGGAAAAGATGAGCATACTCTTCCCCCTGCCGCTTTCAAGAGCCTGGCACAGGGCATCGGCGCTTGTCCGCATGACTTCTTCCGCAGTAACGTTACCGACCGTAAGAGTCGCCCCTTCGGGGATCTTGCCGCCGCAGACCGCCGAACCCTCGGGGGTAATGGCAAACAACACCCGGATAACCGGCTGGGTGCCGTCGTTGTAGTCCAGGATGAAGGGGAAGGAGTTGATACCCACAATGTTGCCTGTTTCGTCCCTGGTAAGCCCCAGGGAACTGAGATAATCTCCCACGGAGACGCCGTTGACTCCCTTGAGCTGGTTGCCCCGGGAGGAGGTAACCACCCCTTTTTCCCGGAAAACCTTCTCCTGGGATATACCGCCGTAAAAAAACCTGGGTTCGAGCTTGCCGTAACAGAGGACAAATATAAAACGGTCTCTAAAGCTCTCCCCTCCGTAAATGGTCCGGGCCTCGTGGTAATCCTGGTTGTGATCCACTGCCAGAGTACCAAAGACAGGTACATTCCCGGTAATGCCGCTCAAGGATTCCACAAAAAAATCCCCGGAAACATTGAGGAGCAGCGGGGCAAAACATATCATCAGCTCCGCCCTGTCCTGCCGTTTCCCGCCGGTCTCTTCCCAGGCTTCACGCAGGGGGCCCTCATCCTCCCCGCTTATTGCTCCGGTCATACCGGTAACAAATTCCACATCGTCACTGGTAAGAACGGTAAGAATAAGAATGGTATCCCCGGAAATACCGCCAGCGGAAGCGGCCAGAGTGGTTGCCCCTGCCAGGGGAAAGGAAAGTTTTTCCGCCAGAACGGAAACCACACCGGAATCTAAAAAATCGGAAAAACAGGCGACAAGGCCGACCGAATTCTTTAGAACTGATTGCCCCTTGAGCTGATCAAGAATTTCATCAACGGCAGCATCCACATCATCAATTTCAAGAGTATGTGCTTGTACTATCTTTATCATGAAAAGATTATACGCTTTTTCAGGTTTTAATTCAATTAAGACCTTCCAAAAGGGTCAGAATTTGGAACAGGCTCAATTATCAAAGGTCTTTTCCGGGTAAGCCTGCTCCGGATGAATCTTGAGATAATCGATGTATTTCTCCGATTTTTTCATCAGGTAAAGCCGGTGTCTTCACCGATCTTAAAACCTTGCGCCAAGCCCCAGGGCCGGTTTTATATAGCCTGCGGGATCGTCTTTGGCAAACAGATGGTTGAATTCCGCTCCACCTTCAAGGTACAAGACGGTACCCGGTATAAAGCAGCGCAGGAAGATTCCGCCGCCCGCCGAAAATATCCAGGTAAAGATTGAAGCGGAAACCTGATCTTCCGTTCCGTATATAAAGCTTGCCCCGGCGCCCGCGCGGAGAACCAGCGCCACGGCATCCGTAAAGAACCGCTGATACAGCCCGTTCAAACGGACTGTTCCCATGTGAATTTTCACCGCATCGGAATCCAGCCTGTTCAGGGAAGGGGTCAGTTCCAGTCCCAGGTCTCCCCAGGATCGCATGAGGGGTGTAAAGCCCACCCTGAGGGAGACTCCCGCGGGATAGAAGACACTGTCAAAGGGGCTGAACACATATCCGTAGAGGGGAATCATCGGGGCGTATTCTGCGGAAACATAGATGCCGCGAATATCGGGGGCAGCGCCGGCGGCCCTGTCCGGGACGGCCTCATCGGCGGCAGGGCCGGTATCGGACTCACCGACAAGGGCATCGGCCGCGGCCTCGTCGGCGGCTGTATCGGCCTCATCAGCAACAGCCGTATCCGCGGCGGGGGCCGGCGGGGGAGCGACGGTGACGCTAAGGGAGGCTTCCAGACCGCCGGGGTTCCTGATCCATACCCGGTAGGGGCCCGGCGCGAGCCGGTTAAAGACCAGCCGGACGCTTTCCCCTTCGGGGAAAAAGGCCCGGGGCGCGATGTCCCCGCCGCCTGATTCGCTCTGTATACGCGGTTCCGCCCCGTCGACAAGGTTTGCGCCCCGGAGGGTGATCTCCACCTGGGGATCTCCGGTTTCGGCGGGCAAGAAGTTCTGGCTAAAGGAGTACAGTTCCGGCTGAAGGGCCGGGAATACCCGGAAGGGAATCCAGGGGGAAATTCCCGCCGGACGGTTCAAAAGGTTGTAGACCCCTATCCGGTACCGGTACGAGCCGGGGGACAGGGAAAGTTCAATAAAATTTTCCGTCCTGAACTCCCGGAGGATTTCGGCGTATTCCCCGGAACCGCTTTGTTCCTCTACGGTGATCTCGTAGCGGTAGACATAATCCGTCTTTTCCCAGCTCAGGCGCTGAATAAACCGGTCTTCCCCCCCGATCCGTTCGATATAAAAAAATCTCTCCGTATCCTCCGGGCTCTGCCCAAAAAGGAAACCCGGTAAAAGGAACAAGAAGAACAGGATGAAAACCTGAGTCCGTCTACCTGCCATAAAGATCTCCCGGATTCTGACCCCGCGGAACAGCGGGCTGGGGAATGTCCACGGTAAAAACATTTTCACCCGGTCTTCCCCGCCTTTCGCCGGTTTCCCGGTTCAGCGCTTCCACCTGCCAGACAAAGCGTCCTGTATCCAGGAGGCTCAAGTCCTCAAGGGTATAGGACGTTTGCGGTCCTTCGGAATTGACGACAGGCTCCCGCCGGCCCGGGCCGGTTTCCCGGAAAAGGGTGAAGGCATAGGCGTCCGCCCCGTCCACCGGATTCCAGCTAAAGACAAGGGTCCGGGATTCGCTCAACGCGACGAGGTCAAGGACATAGCCGGTTTCCGGCCGCCGTCCCGAAGGAGCCGGAAGCGGAGGTATGGCGGCGGGCTGAGGCAGGGCCGCGGGTGGAGGCGGAGGCGGAGGAGAGGGCGGCACGGAAATAGCCGGCCGCGGAGCTTCCACCGGTACGGCCGGAGGAGGCTCTTCAACTGCCGTTTCAGGGGGAGCCGTTTCCACCGGGGCCTCTTCAGCAACTGCAGGCGGAGGCGGATCACCCCGGACGACAGTAAACGAAACAAGCGGAGAGGCCGGCGCGCTTCCCCGGTACAGGGCGGAGAAGACCGGGCTTACCCGCCAGTACCAGCGCCCTTCGGCAAGACCCGAATAGAGCAGGGAATCGTAACGGACTTCGGTTTTAAGGGCGGGATTATCCATGCCGGGATTATCCGCCGCCTCAAGAATGTAATACAGGACTTCAGCGGAGGCTTCCCACTGGAAGCGCAGTTCCGGGGGATCGCTCCGGTAGTAGTAAACCGCGTCCTCCGCCGGGGAAACCGGCCGCGGCTCCGGGACGCTGACCACGGTAAAGGGCCCGGAAACCGCGGTTTCCCCCGTTCCGGCGGCCGCAGGGGAAACCCGCCACCACCACCTTCCCGGCGGGATTTCCGCGCTTACCGAAGCCCGTCCGCCGCTTTCCGGGAGTTCCCCCTCCCAGACCCTCAGGGGCCGGGTAAAGTCCCGGTCTCCGGCTATTTCGATCCGGCCTTCCCCGGAACCGGGGAGGGTGAATTCCACCTGAGCCGGACTGTCGGCGATACTGAGGAACCGGGCTGCCGGCGGGGGCCCAAGAGCCGCCGGAAGCTCCTCAAATGTTCCATTTTCGCTGTCCCCGCCGATACTCAGGGCCGTTCCCGCCGGGGCTTCCCGCTCTCCGCCGGGGCCGCCAAGGGCGACACTCCCTTCAAGCACCTGGAGGCTGACCGCCCCGTCCTCCCCGGCGTCGAGACTCAGCGCGGCTCCGGCGGCGGCCCGTACCCGGTTCCCCCCGGCGGAAACGGTAAGGCTCCCGGTTTCACCGGCGTAGACACTGATATTTCCCCCGGAATAGTCAATCCTAAGCCCTTCGGCTTCCATAAAAATACGGATCAGGCTGTTTTCCGCAATGGCGGCCATGGCCCCGCCGGGGAAACTGACGGCGGCCTCGGAACCTTCCGCGGTACGGATAAAGTCCCCGTTATACACCGGCGAATCCTTTTGCAGCCGGTCCCAGATTATCCTGTCCTGGAAGCGCCGCAGGGCCGCCCGGAACCTGGAGGCGACGATGCCCACCGGCTCCTGGTCAATCAGGCGGAGGGAACGGTTGAGATCGTTTTGGAACAAGCCCAGAAAAGCCGCAGTTCCCAGAAGAGATGCGCAGATTACCGCGGCGTCGGCCGCGCTAATCCGCCTGGATTTTGTACTTCTGCTCTTCGGCATTGACGTTTACCTTGTCCATATCCGGGGCGGGACTATCCAAAAGCCGCCGCAGTTCCGGCAGGGTCGCCGGACCCTTGGGCGGTTCCCCGTTATTGCGAAAATTTATCACCGCAAACATCCGAACCGGTTTTTCCTTCCCCTTTACGGTGATGGGGGGCATTTCTTCGGCGATAAGATACTTACCGACAAGAGCCCAGGTATTTTCGGTGATAAGGATGTCCGTGCCCAGGGGCTTGTTGAGGGCCTCGGTCCGGCTCGCCAGATTCACCGCATCCCCGATAACCGTATACTCCATGCGCCGGCTGGAACCTATCTGCCCGGCCACCACATCGCCTGTGTTGATCCCGCAGCCTATCCTGATCCGGGGCTTTTTGTCCCCGCCGCGGTCCCGGTTAAAATGATGCAGCGCGGAACGCATCAGCAGGGCCGCCTTGACGCAGTTAAACGCGTCTTTTGCCGGGGAACCCGCGGAAACCGGAGCCCCCCAGACGGCCATCACCGCGTCTCCGATGAATTTATCCACCACCCCGCCGGTCTTTTCCACGCAGTCCACCATGCGGGTCATGTAGTCGTTGAGGAATCCCACTACTTCGGAAGGCTCAAGTCTTTCGGAAATCGCCGTAAAGGAACGGATGTCGGAAAAGAATATCGTTGCCCGCCGGGTTTCGCCCCCCAGGGCAAGCTCCCCTTTCATCGCCTTTTCGGCGATGACGGTGTTGGTAAACCGGCCAAAGGTATCCCGCAGCCGTTCCCGTTCGGCCAGTCCCCGGCCCATCTCCACAAAGCGCCCGGTCAACAGGGCGATTTCGTCGTTCCCCTTCGTTTCAAGGTTCTGCTCAAATTCGCCGTCTTTGATGCGCTCCGCCGCCGCAGCCAGGGTTTTTAGGGGGGTGCTGATGGAGCGGGAAAAAAACCAAATGAACAGCACCGCGATACAGAGTACCGCCCCGGTAAGGTAAAGGTTCCGCCGGGTGGTGGCGGCCACTCCCTCAAAAATTACCGCGTATTCCGCGGTGGTGATCACCGCGGCGTTGGCCAGGGCCAGCTTGCGGAAGGCCCCCAGGTATTCCTTCCCGTCTTCGCCGGTATAGGTGGTCTGGAGGTTCTCAGCCGCGCTTTCCCGCATCGTTTTAACAAAGGGATCGGCGGCCATGTTCGTTCCCGCGAGGGAGAGGCTGTCGTCGGGGTGGATCAAAAGATCCCCCCGATCGTTTACCAGAAACGAAAGGTTCGCCCCCGCGCCAAAGGTTCCGGCGAGGGATTCGGGGGAAAAGAGGACCAGCCAGGCCCCGTCCCCCCGTGGAAAAAACAGGGCCAAAAGGGGAACGCCGAACGCCGGCCCCGCGTTGCGGAGGTATAGCTCCCCGGAGGATTCGGAGCCCGCCGTTTCGGAACGGATAAAACCGTCGATGCGTCCGGGGTCAAGACCGTTGGCGGCAAAAAAAGCCTCGTTAACGAGAGAGGCCCCGCCGTCGGCAGCCGGAACGATCGCCGCCGCGTCGGGGTTCCGCCTGAAAAAAAGAGCCGCTGTGGTCTGGGCCAGAAAGGCTTCCGTCCCGGACAGCGCGTCCAGCGTGTCCAGCAGCAGCAGGGTTTCCGACTGAATTGTCGCCAGGGCCGTTTCCGCCTCCGACGCGGAGCGGAGGTTTATCGTAAAGTTGTTGTCCTCCGCGGTGATCCGCACATCCGCGGACACCATCACCGACACCAACAGGGTAATGGCCCCCAGCGAAACGAGGAGCAAGACGGAGATGATTCCCACAAGCTTTACCCCTATGGGCCTTCGTACCTTTCCGTTTTCCATGCTTAACGCTCCATTTCTTGCTATTTCTCCTATTTTAAGCTACCATTATCCCATGACCATCGAACAAATCGTTGACATTTACCCGGACCATCGTATGGTACTGCACCTGCCCCCGGATATTCCACCCGGCAAGGCGAACGTAGTGGCGATCATTACGCCGGAACCGG
The DNA here is from genome assembly GCA_031258115.1 of Treponema sp. Taxonomy (GTDB): domain Bacteria; phylum Spirochaetota; class Spirochaetia; order Treponematales; family Breznakiellaceae; genus JAIRNJ01. The sequence continues at coordinate 13,838 of JAIRNJ010000055.1, forward strand.
CCGAAACCGATGAGGAACGCCGCGAGCGCTTCCGCAAAGCCGTCGAACACTGCGGCGGCCTTGGCAAACGCCTGGGATCCAAGGTAACCAGCGACGACATCATCCGGGGCCGCCGCGAAGACCTGGCGCTGGAACAGGGGGAGCGCCTCCCGGTGTTCTGGATACACTGATTCTTTCATACACGGTTCCTGCGCTTCTTCTTCGGTCATGCCGGATGCCTTGACTATATCCCTTTTCCGTTTTTCGGACTACCCGTCAATACCGGGACGGGAATGAACGCCTGTTACTGCGTTATGGCCCAGACAAGACCACCACTAACGAGGGCTGTCACCGGGATCGCCACCAGCGTAAAAGTCTTCCAGAACCGCGAGCTTTTTTCGTATTTCGCCGATAAGGCCGACTGCTTCCTGTAGGTTTCGGACATTTCGGCCAGCCGTTCCTGTAAGTC
>JAIRNJ010000064.1 GCA_031258115.1 Treponema sp.
CTGATCGAAATTCCCAGATGCTTCATCGATTCGGCGTAGAACCAGTAGGCAAGGGCGGAACAGAGGAGGCCGAGAAAAACCAGGTGGCAGATTACGGCGGGACTTGCCTTTCCCCATGAGGGAATTTCAAGAAGGGCAAAGGGAAGGAAACCCAGAAAGCCGAAGACCGACTGCCAGAACACGATGAAGAGTTGGGAATGGCGGCTGAAGAGCGGGCGGGTAAGGTAGCTGTAGACAACCCAGCTTATGGCGGCTCCCGCCATACAGATGTAGCCCAGGGCGGTTTTTCCCCCGGCGGCGGTTTCAAGGGAGAATGATACCCTGGCGACAAACCATACCCCGATCATGGAGACTATGGCCCCAATCCATTGGCGCAGTCCCCTGTGCCCTGCGGCAGTATTCCGTGTTTTGTTCCGGCGGAGCGCGGCGCCGAGAGATTCGGTGATGATCATCAGTACCGGAATGGCCGCGGTGATGATCGAAGCCTCCGATGCGGTGATGAAGGTAAGGCCGTTGTTTTCAAAGAAGAAGTAGAGAGTTACTCCGCTCAGGCCGGCCCCTGCCAGAAGGGGAATATCCCGGCCTTCAAGTTTTTCGTGTTTCATAGCGCCCGGGAAAAAGCGCCTGAGAACAAAGAGAAAAACTGTTGCCATGGCAAAACGCAGGACGCCGATGCTCATGGGCGGAAAGACTTCAACAGTAATTTTGGTGGAGATGAAGGAAAAGCCCCAGAAGAGCATGCAGAGGATCGCAAGGATGAGGGCGGAAACATGTTTGTTCATGAAGCTTCGCTGCCTGTTTGGTGTAATGGCGCGGCTGACCGCATGGAGACATCTTACCCGTTTTTCAATTGAAAAGGAACACCTTATGGTATATACTTCAGACATGCCAAGGCCGGAAGGAGAAAATTAATGATAGATTTATCAATTAATAGAGCAGTTATTGAGCGGAATGCAAAAAAGGCAAAGGAACGGGGAGTAATTATCCCTACCCTTGCCCAGATGAAAGATCCCGGTAAGATTCCGGCCCCTGTAAAGGAACGGCTCGGGAAGACGGGGCTCTGGGATCTTGATCCGGTAAATCTTTTCCGGGTGAGTTGGAAAAATGAACCCAGGGAATCCGGGGGGCTTTACGGAGGGCCCAACTTCATAGAGCTGCCGAAGAAACTTACCGGTGTCGACGCCCGGATCATCTGCATGGCAGGAAAATTTTTTCCCACAGGCTGTCACAAGGTGGGAGCCAGTTTCGGCTGTCTTGTGCCGCGGCTTGTAACAGGGCAGTTTGACGCCGCCGCCATGAAAGCCGCCTGGCCTTCAACGGGCAACTATTGCCGGGGAGGGGCCTTCAATTCCAGGCTGCTGGCGGTGGATTCCATCGCCATACTGCCGGAGGGTATGAGCCGGGAGCGTTTTGAGTGGCTCAAGACAGTGGCTACCGAGATCATTGCCACTGCGGGAACGGAATCCAACGTCAAGGAAATTTTTGACAAGGTGCATGAACTCAGAGCCACCCGCAAGGATGTGATGATCTTCAATCAGTTTGAAGAGATGGGCAACTATCTCTGGCATTACAATGTTACTTCTTCCGCAATAGCCGAAGCCTTTGAGAGCATCCGCGGCAAAGACAGTAATTTTGCCGGCGTCTGTTTTACTTCCGGTTCAGCAGGAACTCTGGCAAGCGGCGATGCCCTCAAACAGTATTATCCTTCAAGCAGGATCGCCGTTGGTGAAGCCCTGCAGTGCCCCACAATTGTCAATAACGGTTTCGGTTCCCACAGGATTGAAGGCATCGGGGACAAGCATATTCCCTGGGTGCACAACGTAAAGAATACCGACATGGCCATTGCCATTGACGATAATGACAGCATGGCTCTCCTCAGGCTCTTCAATGAAGAAGCCGGGAAAGAGTATCTGGTAAAGGAAGCCGGTGTTGACAGGAATACTGTTGAGAAGCTTGCCCTTATGGGAATTTCGGGCATCTCCAACATGCTCTGCTGCATTAAATTTGCAAAGTATTACGAACTGACTGAAAATGATGTGGTAGCAACGGTGCTGACCGATTCGGTTGATATGTACAGGAGCCGCATTGCGGAGCTTCGGGAGGAATTGGGCGCCTACACGGGACTCAGGGCGGCAGGGGACTTTGAACGGAGCCTCATGGGTGAAAGCACGGATAACATGCTGGAGTTGACGTATACGGAACGGAAGCGGGTGCACAATCTCAAATACTACACCTGGGTGGAACAGCAGGGAAGGACTTCGGCGGATCTGGATGATCAGTGGTATCATCAGGAAAAGAGTTTCCTCGGAGTTCAGAAACAGGCTGATGAGGTCGATGCCCTTATCAATGAATTTAATGAAAGAACGGGGCTTCTCAAACAATGAAGAACGTAAAAGGAGCGGTCTGCGTCAGGTGCGGGGCGGAACATGAAGCCAATGACAGTACCCTTACCTGCCTCAAGTGCGGAGGCATGCTGGATATAGTCTATGACTATGATTACATCAAAACGAGGCTTACCCGCAAAAAACTCGCGGAACGGAAGGAATTTTCTTTATGGCGTTACATGGAACTGCTTCCCATTGAGGAAGCTTCGAGGCTTTCGCCCCTGCGGGCCGGCTGGTCGCCGCTTTACAGGGCAGACCGCCTTGGAGAGCTTTTGGGAATTAAAACCCTTTACATAAAGGATGACGGTCTCAATCCCACTTCAAGTCTCAAGGACAGGGCTTCGGCAATAGCGGTGGTGCGGGCCGCTCATGCCGGCAAGGATACTGTCGCCTGTTCTTCCACGGGGAACGCCGCTTCTTCCCTTGCGGGCGGAGCCGCCGCCATGGGGCTCAGGGCCTTTATCTTTGTGCCCGAGCGTGCGCCCAGGGGAAAAGTGACGCAGCTTCTTATATTCGGCGCTCAGGTGATCAGTGTCAGGGGTAACTACGAGGAAACCTTCAGGCTTTCCGCGGAGGCCATTGAAAGGTGGGGCTGGTACAACAGGAATGCTGCGATAAATCCCTATCTCATGGAAGGGAAGAAGACCGTATCCCTGGAGATTGCCGAACAGCTTGACTTCAAGGTTCCCGACTATGTGGCAATTTCCGTGGGAGACGGCTGTACCATAGCCGGGGTATGGAAGGGTTTTAAGGATCTCTATGCCGTCGGTCTTATCGAAAAACTGCCCCGGCTTATCAGCGTTCAGGCCGAAGGCTGCTGTCCCGTAAACCGGGCAATTGAAACCGGAAAACCGATCGAGTGGATGGATGAGAATACCATTGCCGACAGCATCGCTGTGGGAGTGCCCCGTAACGGAGACAAGGCCCTTATGGCAATACGGGAATCCGGCGGGATTACCGTCAATGTTTCCGATGAAGAGATACTCACGGCCATGAAAATCCTGGGGGAAAGCTGCGGGGTATTCGGTGAGCCTGCGGGTGTTGCGGGAACCGCCGGGCTGAAGAAGGCTGCCGCCCTCATTCCGGCGGACGCAACGGTGGTGTCGGTGGTGACAGGCAACGGGCTTAAGGACATTGTTTCCGCGCAGAAGACTGCCGGGGAACCCATGCTCCTGCCTCCCGGCATGGACGCCCTCACGGAAGAATTTAAAAGAAGGAATATCATTTAGAGTCTATGTAAGGAGCTGGATATGGACTACGCAAAGATCAAGGCTGCCGCAGAGGGATACCAGAAAGAAATGACAGGATTTCTGCGGGATCTTATAAGGATTCCGGGTGAAAGCTGCGGCGAAAAACTTGTCATTGAACGGATTGTAAGGGAGATGAGGGAACTCTCCTTTGACAAGGTTGAAGTTGACAAAATGGGAAATGTTCTCGGCTGGATGGGGAAGGGCAAGACGCTTATCGCCTTCGATGCCCACATTGATACTGTAGGTATAGGAGAACGGGGTAACTGGAAATTCGATCCCTATGAAGGCTATGAAAATGATACGGAGATCGGCGGCCGCGGCGCTTCGGATCAGTTGGGGGGCATCGTTTCTTCGGTTTACGGCGCAAAGATCATGAAAGATACGGGCCTCTTTTCCGAAGAATACCGGGTACTGGTAACAGGAACAGTGCAGGAGGAAGACTGCGACGGTCTCTGCTGGCAGTATATCATCAATGAGGATAAGATCCGGCCTGAGTTTGTGGTAATTACCGAGCCTACCGACGGGCACATCAACCGCGGACAGCGGGGGCGTATGGAGATCCGGGTGGAGGTGAAGGGAATTTCCTGCCACGGCTCCGCGCCTGAACGGGGGGACAATGCAATCTACAAGATGGCGGAGATCATCAATGAGGTAAAAGATCTTAACGGCCGCCTTAAGGATGACGCCTTCCTTGGAAAGGGAACTCTTGCGGTGTCGCAGATATTCTACAATTCGCCTTCCCGCTGCGCCGTGGCGGATATGTGCGCCATTTCCATTGACCGGCGTCTTACAAACGGCGAAACCTACAAGTCTGCAATTGCGGAGATTGAGGCGCTTCCCGCGGTGAAAAAATATGCCGCCGAAGTAAGCATGTATAAGTATGACAGTGCAAGTTACACAGGGCTTGTGTATCCAACCGATGCCTTCTTCCCCACCTGGGTGACTCCCGGGGATCATAAAATTACCCAGGCAATGGCGGAAGCCTTCCGGGGCATGTACGGCGAACCGCTGATCACGAAGTGGACTTTTTCTACCAACGGAGTTGCCGTCATGGGAAGGGAAGGCATTCCCTGCATAGGCCTGGGGCCGGGGAAGGAGAATCAGGCCCACGCCCCGAATGAGATTACCTGGAAGGCCGATCTTGTTCAGTGCGCCGCGGTGTATGCGGCCCTGCCTTCGGTATATTGCAAGATGCGTCCATAAGCTAACCGGCTTTATGGACAGACACCAACAGATGGAGGAATGTATATGAGTAATATGTCTCAGTTTATAAAAAAACTTGATTCCCTGAAATTCGGCCCTTTGTACGGCGAAGATTTTTTTCTTACCTGGGAAAAATCGGCCGATGAGATTGCCGCGGTTTTTACCGTAGCGGACGCCCTGCGTTCCCTGCGGGAAAACAATATTTCCACAAGGGTATTCCGCAGCGGCCTGGGGATTTCGATTTTCCGGGACAATTCAACGCGGACACGTTTCAGTTTTGCTTCGGCCTGTAATCTTTTGGGCCTTGCCGTACAGGATCTGGATGAGGGGAAAAGCCAGATTGCCCACGGAGAAACGGTGAGGGAGACCGCAAACATGGTGTCCTTTATGGCCGATGTTATCGGTATCCGGGACGACATGTACATCGGCAAGGGAAACGCATACATGCATGCCGTTGCCGATGCGGTTAAAGAGGGCAACAGGGATGGTGTGCTGGAACAGCGGCCCGTTATCGTGAACCTCCAGTGCGACATCGATCACCCTACCCAGATCATGGCCGACATGGATCATATCATTCATCACTTTGGGGGCGTAGAAAACCTGCGCGGCAAGAAAATTGCCATGACATGGGCTTATTCGCCTTCCTACGGGAAGCCTCTTTCGGTGCCCCAGGGCGTGGTGGGACTCGCGACCCGTTTCGGCATGGAGGTGGCTCTTGCCCATCCGGAAGGCTACGAAATCATGGAAGATGTCGAAAAGCTTGGAAGGGAAAACGCCGCCAAATACGGCGGGAAGTTCAGCAAATCCGCTTCCATGGAGGAGGTATTCGCAGGCGCCGATATTGTCTATCCCAAAAGCTGGGCTCCCTTCAGGGCAATGGAGAGACGGACGGAACTCTACGGTAACAATGATTTTGAGGGCATCAAGGCCCTGGAAAAGGAACTTCTCGCCCAGAATGGATCCCACAAGGACTGGGAGTGCAGCGAGGATTTAATGAAGAAGACAAAAGACGGCAAGGCTCTCTACCTCCACTGCCTCCCCGCGGACATCAGCGGGCTGAGCTGCAGGGAGGGGGAGGTAGCCGCATCGGTATTTGACCGTTACCGTGTTCCGCTTTACAAGCAGGCAAGCTACAAACCTTATATCATTGCCGCCATGATCTTCCTTTCAAAATTCAGGGAACCGCAGAAACTGCTTTCTGAACTTGAAAGGAAAAACAGGGCCCGTGCCGCAGTGTAAATTACGATCATGGCGGAAACAGGCAGGCCCTATTCGATACAGTACATCTATAATTCCCGGCTGGCGCTGGTGTTTGAGAGCGTTCTTATCGGTTTGATAAGCGGATTGCTGGTGGTGTTTTTCCGCTATTCCCTGAGCTGGAGCGATGAGTTCAGGCGCCGGCTTTACGGGGTTCTGCTTGTTTCCCGTCCTTTTTACCTGACTCTGTCCTGGGGCCTTGCCCTGATTCTTCTTGGACTTTTTTTGGGCTGGGCCGCCGGAACTTTTCCCATGATCCGGGGAAGCGGCATTCCCCAGATTGAAGGAACCCTGCACCGGGAATTGGTACTGAACTGGAGGCCCGAATTGCCTCTCAAAATTCTCACCGGGATAATCGGTTTGGGGGCGGGACTTTCTCTCGGCAGGGAGGGGCCGTCCATACAGATCGGGGCCTATGTGGGAAAGGGCGTACTCCAGGTATTCCGCCGCCCCTACCGGGAGCGGAAGATTCTTATTACCGCAGCTTCGGCCGCGGGTCTTGCCGCCGCGTTTAACGCGCCTCTTGCGGGAGTGCTTTTTGTTCTTGAAGAACTGCAGGCGGGATTCTCTCCGCTGGGCATTGCCTGCGCCATGGGAGCCTCCATTACCGCCGATACGGTGGCAGGCCGATTCTTCGGTTTGGGGCCGGTTTTTAACTTTCATGAAATCGACATACTTCCCCTGCAGAGTCTTCCCTGGGTTGTCATCCTCGGGATATTCGCGGCGCTTTTGGGAGACTTCTTCAAGCGCAGTCTCTATTTTAGCCAGGATCTCTATACCCGTTTGAAGATTCCCCACATCGCAAGGCCCCTGATCCCGCTTGTGGTTTCAATCCCCCTGGGTTTCTTTCTCTTTGACGCCACAGGAGGAGGTCACGCCCTCATTGAGGCGCTTGCCGTCGAAGGCCGGGCTTTGGAGATGATAGTATTGCTGTTTTTTGCGAAGATTTTTTTTACCGCTCTCTGCTACGGCTGCGGAACTTCCGGGGGGATCTTTCTTCCCCTGCTGGCCTGCGGCGCGCTTCTGGGAGACGGCTTTGCCCGGCTTGTGGTTTCCTGGGGCTTTATCGCCGAAACCCAGATTTTGAATTTTCTCATTCTGGGGATGGCGGCTTATTTTACCGGAGTGGTAAAGGCGCCGGTTACAGGAGTTATTCTTATCCTTGAGATGAGCGGCAATTTTAATCACCTGGGAAGCCTTGCTACGGTGTGCATGGTAACCTTTGTAAGTTCCGAGCTTATCAATTCCCGGCCGGTTTACACGGTTCTTCTGGAACGGATGATAAAGAACATGCATTCCGAAACCGGGGCGGGCCCTGCGCTCAGATGAACGCGTCCTGTGGTTTTATCCTTCACAGTTACGCGGATCTCCGCAGGAACAGGCTCTACATTCTCGGCAGGCTTGCGGACGGACATTCATTTGCGGTATCCGTGTCCCGCTGGCGGCCTTATATTCACATCTACGAAAGCGACAGGGAAAGAGTTTCCCTGCTTTTGCGGCAGTTTTATTTTCAATACCTGGACTCGGATCTGGAAGACTTTTTTGGAAAAGAGACTCTGCTCCGTCTTGAGTTTACCCGCTATGCCGAGTGTTCCCGGGCGGCAAAACTGATTGGAGAAGCCGGCATTCCCAGCCCTGACGGTGATGCAAAGCCTCAGGATCTCTACCTTTCGGAACGGCATATCCGGGGGCCCGTGGAGATCCGCGGCGAAAGCCGGCCGGGCCGGCGTATCGATTTTGTGTTTGCCGATCCTGAACTCAGTCCTGCCGATTTTGGAACGGGGCCCTGGCCCCTGCGGATAGCATCCATCGATATTGAAACCGATACTAAAACCAATACTGTCAGGGCCATAGGCATAGCATGGACGGACAGCCTCCTCCGGCCCGCGGGGATGCGCGGCGGAACTGCCGGAGCCGAAGGCCGCCTGGTCAGAGTGCTGAGCCCCGCGTCTCCTGCGGACAGGGAAAATTCAAAGGCCATAGTCTTTCATCCTGATGAAAGATCCCTGCTTGCCGCTTTTTTGGATGATATTCGCAGTATAGATCCTGATGTACTTACAGGCTGGAATTTTCTGGAATTCGATTACAGAATTCTTTCGGAACGCTGTACCAGCCTGGCTCTGCCTTTTACCCTGGGAAGATCCGTTGAAGAGGCAAAGTATTTTGCGGGTGACAAACAGGGAACAGATTATTCCCGGCGGCGGGGACGTTCCTCCGCTGCCCTGGTACCCGGCCGCCAGGTGATAGACGCATTGCGGGTACTCCGGGCCGGCGGACGGGATATGCTGGGCAGCAGTGACAGCGGCGAAAGTATGCTTGCGGACTTCAGCCTTGAGACAGTAGCCAGATCGGTGCTGGGAAAAGGGAAGGCCAGTATAGCTGAAAATGAAAATGTTTTTTCCAACGGTGAAGAGAAGATAGCCGCGCTTGACAGACTTTATGTTGAAGATCCGGAACGTTTCGGGGAATACTGCCTCCGGGATGCGGAACTGGTGACAGGGATTCTGAAAAAGACAGGACTTTTCCGCTTGACGGTGGAACGGGCCGTACTTACCGGAGTGAGTCTGGACAAGGCATGGACCAGCGTGGTGAGTTTTGAACGCATATACGGAATGGAGCTGCGCAAGGCCCGCATTGCCCCGCCGCCGGATGATCCTGAACGTAAAGTTTCCGGTGCGGCAGGCGGAACCGTTCTTGATCCGGCGCCGGGACTCTTTGAAAACATTGCGGTCTTCGATTTCCGCAGCCTCTATCCGAGTATCATGCGGACATTCAACATCGATCCTCTTTCACACGCACGGGCCGCCGAAGGGGACCTGATTACCGCGCCCAACGGCGCCGCATTTTCCCGTGAACCGGGACTGCTCCCCGCTCTTATCGGAACCTATTTTGCCGAACGGCGGAAGGCGCTGGATGAAGGCAATGAGACGGCCGCCCAGGTTTACAAGATCCTGATGAACAGTTTCTACGGGGTTTTGGGAACCGCCTCCTGCCGTTACGGCCGCACGGAACTTGCCGGCGCCATCACCTCCTTTGCCCGCAAATGGCTTTTCCTTTCCCGCGACTGGTTTTCCGAAAAAGGCCTCCGTGTACTTTACGGCGATACGGATTCTCTCTTTGTCGAAACCGGCCTCACAGACGGGAGCGAATACAGTCATTTTGATTCCCTCTGCAAAAATCTTGCCGCTGAACTTAACAGTTTTCTTGCAGAGAGAATCAAAGAAGAATACGGAAGAGAGTCCTTTATTGAACTGCGTTTTGAAAAGGCGTACCGCCGTTTTCTCATTCCCCATCTGAGGGGAGCGTTTCAGCGCGGCGGAGAGGCCGAAGCCAAAGGCCGGGCCAAGGGTTATGGCGGCTACATTCTGCTTCCGGACGGATGCTGCAGGGTAGAGGTAAAGGGCATGGAAGCGGTGCGCAGTGATTCTACTTCTCTGGCCCGGCGGCTGCAGCTTGAACTTCTGGAACTGGTATTTTCCGGAAAAGGCGAAGCGGCCTTTACCGCCAGGCTGAGGGAAACCCTGCAGCTTTTACGCAGCGGAAAACTCGATGCGGAACTTGTGTACCGCAAGCGTCTTACCCGGCCCCCGGAAGCCTACACTGCTTCTACCCCGCCCCAGGTCAAGGCCGCACGGCTTCTGGGCTGGAAGGGACGGCGGGGGAGGGTAGAGTATGTGTGGACAAAAAACGGCGCCGAACCCCTGAGTCTGCCCCACGGGTCCCTGGACTATGAGCACTATGCGGAAACCCAGGTTATCCCCGTGGCCCTTTCCATTGCCGCGGCCGTCCACTGGAATCTTTCCAAAACGGGTCTCGCCAAAGGCTGGGAGGAAGGACAGATTGAACTTGAGTTTGATACCGGTGTATAATCGTCAATATTGAAAAAAAAATAGTATTCCTCATAATTTCCTCACAATGTTATGCTACATTTTGCCTGACAAGGGAGAGTAAAGGGCTTTATGACGACAGAAGATACCTGTATCAGGACAATCCGTATCGGCGGCATGAGCTGTGTGAACTGTCAGAACCGGATTGAAAAGCAGCTTAAAAGCACCTCAGGCATTGAGGAAGCGTCCGTCAGCTACAATACCGGAACAGCAACGGTACGGTATAAGAAGCAGGCGATCGGTTTTCATGAAATTACCCAAATCATCGAAAAACTGGATTACAGGGTGCTTGAAGATAAAGGCGCCGGGGAAGCTTCGCCCGGTTCCGGTCCTCCGGCATCAGGAATGGACATGGCCGGGACACTGATTATCATCCTTGCCCTGTACATGATCCTGCGCCGCCTCGGTATATCAAACATCGCATCGGCCTTTCCCCTGGCGGAAGCCGGCATGGGTTACGGCATGCTTTTCATCATCGGCCTTGTTACCTCTGTTCATTGTGTCGCCATGTGCGGCGGCATCAATCTTTCACAGACACTGCAGAAGCAGGCGCTGCGGACTGAGGTTCCCAAAGACCGGAACCGTTTTTCCCTTCTCGTACCAAGCGCGCTCTATAACGGCGGCCGCATCGTCTCCTATACTCTTGTGGGTATTTTTGCCGGCGCGCTCGGTTCGGTGATAAGCGTATCGGGGCGTTTTCAGGGGGCCGTTCAGCTTCTTGCCGGAATATTCATGGTGATTATGGGCGTCAACATGCTCGGGTTTTTCCCGGCCCTGAGACGTTTTAATCTCCGCATGCCGAAATTTTTTGCGGGTAAAATAGACAAAGAGAAAGAGGCCGGCAGGAATCCTCTCTTCATCGGGCTCCTCAATGGGCTCATGCCCTGCGGCCCCCTGCAGGCCATGCAGTTGTACGCGCTGTCCACAGGCAGTCCTGTTGCGGGCGGCGTTTCAATGTTCCTGTTCAGCGCGGGAACTGTTCCCCTCATGTTCGGCCTGGGCGCGCTGAGTTCTCTGTTGAGCGGTTCATTCTCTCATGCCTTTTCCGCAAAGGTGATGAAGATTGGGGCCGTCCTCGTCAGCGTTCTCGGGCTTACCATGTTTACAAACGGCTGGAGCCTCTCCGCTCTGCCGGATCCCCTTGATACACTTGCCGCCTTTTTGCGTCCCTCCGGTTCGGAAGCCGCTTCCGGCAATGCATTCACACCCCTCATCGAAAACGGTGTGCAGATTGTCAATTCCAGTCTGAGCGGCGGCCGCTATCCGGCAATTACGGTACAGGAAGGCATCCCGGTAAAGTGGACGATCAACGCGCCGCAGGGAAGCATAAACGGCTGTAACAACAGAATGATCATCCGTGAATACGGCATAGAGCACCGTTTTACGCCCGGAGAAAACGTCATCGAATTCATCCCGGAAAAAACAGGCAGATTCGCCTATAGTTGCTGGATGGGAATGATACGGAGCAGTATCACTGTTGTAAGGAAAGGCGAGACCGCAGTTCCTGAAACAGAACCCGGTATAAGCCCGGAGCCGGCAGGGGCGGACATAGCGGCGGACGCCGTCGCCATAGCGGAAATGAACGGCGAAGGCTGGCAGACGGTAAGGATAGATCTTCGGGACGAAGGTTTCGATCCGGCAATCATCGTGGTGCAGAAATTCGTACCGGTTGCATGGACGCTCAATAACGATTCCCTGGACGAGGGGAACGGCGGCCTTATCGTTCCCGCATACTATGAGCGGGTGGATATAGACCAGGGGGATAATGTCATCCAGTTCATGCCCACCGCGGATTTTGATTTTTCGACCCAGGACAATGTTTTCTACGGTTATGTCAAGGTGCTTGACGACATCGCCTCCGTTGATATTGAAGCCATAAAAGCCGAAGTGTCGGAATTTGAAACATTGATCTACCCGGACGCATGGTTTGAACAGGCAAGAGCGGGAGCAAGTTGCCACTAGAAAAGGAAACAAGGAGTGTATATGAAAATAAAAATTGGAGCGGCGGTATTGATGCTTCTTTCCGCGGCACTGGCATCCGCGCAGAACGGCCTCAATACGGTAAAGCCGGTAATCAGCGATCAGGATCTGGTTATCAGCATTGATGAGCTAACGGGAAACGCCGTTTTTTATCCGGTGGATATCGGCGGGACCCGTATTGAGGTATTGGCGGTTAAGGCTCCCGACGGTACAATACGGACGGCCTTTAATACCTGCCAGTCCTGCTACAGTTCAGGCCGGGGTTTCTACAAACAGCAGGGTACGGTATTGGTCTGCCAAAACTGCGGCAAACGTTTCAGGATGAACCAGGTTGAAGTCCGTTCCGGCGGCTGCACTCCGGTTCCCATCTTCAGGGACAATACAACGGTCCGCGGAAACACCAATACAATCAGTAAAGAATAC
>JAIRNJ010000093.1 GCA_031258115.1 Treponema sp.
TGGTGGGGAAAATGGCCGTCAGTCTCAACTGGAGGATGGTCTTCCTGATCCCCGGGTGTATCCTCATCCTGATCTCGGCACTATGGTTTGTCATATTACGGAACTATCATGCCGTGACCGGCCGGGGGCCTGCGCCGCGCCGGGGGGAACCATGGAGAGATCTCAGGGATATTCCGGATTTTGTTCTGCGGACACGGCTCTGGACGGTTGGACTCATAGCCTTGCTGAACGGAAGCGTGAAAGAGGGAATGACCCTCTGGGGGCCCAGCTTTTTTATCGATTACCAGTCCCTTCCCCTGGAAAAGGCCCTCTACTTCATGTCTTTTGTCCCCCTGATGAACCTGATAGCCCTTGCGGGCAGCGCTTTCATGAACCGGGTCTTCAATTATCAGGCCAAATATACCCTCAGCTTTTTCCTGTTTTTTGCCCTTGCCTTTTCGGTTCTCCTGAGAGCGGGCATGAATCTCAACCATGTGGTCGTAGACATTGCTTTCTTCGGCCTTTTTGCACTGCTCCTGGCAGTCAATAACATGATCACCGCGTTTATGCCCGTCTATTTTAACAGGGAACGGCGGGTTTCCTCCGTGGCGGGTTTTCTGGACTGCTCGGTATATGCAGGCGCCGCCCTTTCGAGTCCCCTTACCGGTTTTATCAGGGATAAGTCCGGATGGCAGGGGATCATAAACGGCTGGATTGGTATATGCGCCGCGGCCCTGCTTATATCGCTCCTGAGCCCTAATTACCAAAAACGGCAACAGTAAAATGTAAATATACCAATGATTTGATCATATTAATTCAGTTTTATATCAACTTTTTTGTATTATTATTTGTATTTTGCTTGACATTTGGATTTAGTAAATATTATTATAGAGTATCTTTACCGGAGGAGAGAAATGAGGCTTAACCCGGCGTCAAAACAGTACAGGGCCCTTAAAGAGAATCTGACCGGGTGGCTCTATGTAATGCCCGCTCTCATTCCCCTGCTGGTCTTCTGGATATATCCTGTGCTGTACTCCTTTGTCCTTAGCTTTACCGACTGGGACATGATGTCCGAAAATATCCGCTTTAGGGGGATTCGGAACTATCTCTCCCTGCTTCGGGATCCGAAATTTTATCAGGTTTTGATGAACACCTTTGTGTTCGCCCTGGGCAGCATGGTGCCGGGCATTGTCCTGGGCCTCCTCTTGGCCCTGCTGATCACCGGGAAACAGCGGGGAACGGGGTTCTTCAGAACCATTATCTTTGCCCCCTATGTTACCCCCATGGTAGCGGTCAGTATCGTGTGGTCCTGGATCTTTGAACCCCGGGCAGGGATTTTAAACTTCGTCCTCTCCTGGTTTGGGCTAAGGGGACTTAAATGGACCCAAAGCATGGATACGGCCATGCTCTCGGTGATCATTGTAACCGTCTGGAAACAGCTCGGATGGACCATGATTTTTTATATGGAAGCCATACGCCGGGTTCCCCAAAGCCTGCTGGAAGCCTCCATTATTGACGGCGCGGGAATCGGGAGGCGGCTCATCCATATCATTGTCCCCCTGATCTCCCCGACCACCTATTTCCTTATCATCATCGGTACCATAGGCTCCCTCCAGGCCTACGATCAGATCATGATTTTAACCGGCGGAGGGCCCGCCGGGGCTACCCGTACCCTGCTGTACTACTACTACCAGGAAGCCTTTACCAATTTTGCCGTGGGAAAAGCTTCCGCGGTGGGCTTTTTCCTGGTTATCATCACCGTCATTCTATCCCTCCTGGAAACGGCCATGTCCAAGCGGGCGGTGTTCTATGAGTAAAAAACTTGTTTCAGGCAGAGAGGCTTCCCTTTTTTCCTATGCCCTGCTGTCCCTTGCGGGCCTTATCATCGCCTTTCCGTTTTTCTGGGTCTTAAGCAATTCCCTTAAAACCAAGGATGAAATATGGGCCATGCCTCCCCGCTTACTGCCCGCGGTTCCCCAGTGGCTTAACTATTCGGACGCTTTGGTGAACGGCATGTTTTTCCGTTATATGTGGAACAGCATGTATGCGTCGGGAATAGTAACAGTAATAATACTTATCAACTCCGCGCTCTTTGCCTATGCCATAACCCAGATCCGCTTCAAGGGCCGGAACTTTCTGTTCCTGCTGGTGATGGTTACCTATATTATGCCCTCCGCGTCCACCTATATACCCGGATACGTTATCCTGTCAAAGCTGAGGCTTATCAACACCCATTCAGGCTGGATACTGTCAAGTGCGGCCAGCATCTTTAACATCTTTTATTTCCGCCAAACCTTTTTGCAGATAAACCATTCCATACTGGAAGCCGCCCGAATAGACGGCGCCGGCCACCGGACCCTCTTTTGGAGAATCGTCGTTCCCATGTCGGCCCCGTCCTTCGCTACCCTGGGGATCTTAAGTTTTATCGGAAACTACAATACCTATATGTGGCCCGCGCTGATCATTAAAACCAAGGCAAAATATTTTATCAGCATGGGCCTGCGTCTGTTTTTTGTTGCGGAAGGCGCCTACGGCCTTAAATGGGGTACCATTATGGCCGCGTGCTGTGTGACCATTTTTCCCTTGCTGCTAATCTTTGCGCTCTGTGAACGCCGGATACTTAACAGTATCACAGGCGATCAGGCGATCAAGGAATAGTGAGCTTGTTCCAAAACCCGATCGAGTTTTGGAACAGCCTCAAATTTTTATCTTTAGGAGGAATCAGAATGAAAACAAAAAAAACGGCGGGGCTTGCGGCGGTGAGCCTTATGGTACTATCGCTTCTTTCCTGCCGGGGGGAAAAGACCCCGGAGGGACCGGTGGCTATTGAGTATTGGTACGGCGTGGGAGGAGTTATCGGTGAAACCATCGAAACCATAATTAAAAATTTCAACGAATCCCAAAACGAAGTGCGTGTTACCGGGGTACAGCAGGCCAGTTATGGCGAAACTACACAGCAGCTACAGGCGGCCATAGCCGCGGGGCAGGTTCCCCCGGCGGTTATGTCCGGGGTGAGCGCTGTGCCGGTCTTTGCACGGCAGAATGTTTTAGAGCCGCTGGAAAAATACATAGAGGATACTCCCGGCTTTAACATCCAGGATTTTATCCCTGCGCATCTGGCTTACTGTTACAACGATAATAATGAGCTCATAGCCCTTCCTGTCCAGGGTACTACCCAGATACTGTACTACCGGACAGACACCTTTAATAAAGATAAGGGCATCGACCCCGATGAGGCTTTCAAAAGCTGGCAAAACCTGGCGGAGGCTTCCAAAAAAATAGTCAAGCGGGATGCCAACGGAGAGACCGTATTCTTCGGCTGGGATCCTATGTGGGGTGCGGCAAGCCTGATAACTCTCGCATATTCCAACGGCGCACGGGAAGTAAGCGCCGACGGACGGACGGCCCTGCTTAATACCCCCGAATGGATCGAACCCTGGGAGTCTATGCGGAAATGGATCCACGAGGACAAAATATTCAAAATCAACTTCGGAGGCCAGGGCTGGGAGTATTGGTATAAAACCATAGATGACGTACTCCAGGGAAGGACCGCAGGCTATACCGGTTCCTCGGGGGATCAGGGGGATTTGGATTTTTCTATCGTGGCCGCCCATATACAGCCGGGATACGGAGGGAAACCTCTCAATGTAGTGGTGGATATTGTAGCTGCTATTATACCTAAGGGCGCCGGTCAAAAACAAAAAGAAGCGGGCTTCAAATGGCTTAGCTACCTTACCAGCCCCCCGATGACCGCGTATTATTCCATGAAAACCGGATACATGGCCGTCCGAAGATCCGCCGCGGAAGACCCGGCATATCAGGCCTATGCCGCGGAGCACCCGCAGATACTGGTTCCGTTACAGCAGGCCGAATTCGGCAGAAAGGATTTTTACGATTTTACCGGAGGCAAGATAAATACCGCCCTTGGGGACGCCGCTGATCTGGTGGAAATTGAGAACATCCCCGCGGCCCGGGCCCTGGAAGAAGCCCAGCGGATCGCCCAGGCCGCGCTGGACGAATACTGGGCCGAGGTAGACCGGAATAAATAGGGAAGAAAATGAGCAATAAGACAAAAGTTGTACTGATAGGTTTTGACGCCTGGGGCGCCTACAGTTTACCGAAGGCGGACATGCCCCTGGCAAAACGCATGGCAAAAAACGGGTCCAGCGCGATGAACGCCCGGTGCATCAGGCCCTCGAAGAGTTCCTGCAACTGGACTTCCATGGTGATGGGCGCCAACCCGGATATCCACGGCTACATCGACTGGGACACGGCGGTTCCTGCCTTTGAAACCCCGGTGGATCATTATGGGCTTTTCCCGACGATCTTCGCCCTGATAAAGGATCAGAAGCCGGAACTCAAAACCGGATATTTTTACGAGTGGGATCTTATGAGACTCTTCTGCCCGGACGCGGCGGCGCACAAGGAACTGCTGCCCGGGCTTTCATACGATTCCGCGCAGGCTGAAAAAATAGCGGACTATATCAGGAAGGAAAAGCCGGACTTTACCTTTGTCCAGTTCGACGAACCGGATCACTGTGGTCATAAAGCAGGACACGATACGGCTCCTTACTACGAACTTCTGTCCCAACTCGATTCCTTTGCGGCCATAATAGAAAAGGGCGTAAAAGATTCCGGGGATTACGATGACACCATTTTTATCCTGACCTCGGATCATGGCGGCATCGAAAAGGATCACGGCGGCGATACACCCATGGAGCGGAACATCCCCCTTATATTCTGCGGAAAAAACATCAAAACGGACTATACGATAAAATCCATGGTCATGATATACGATATTCCTGCTACTATCGCATACATCTTCGGTGTAAGGCCGCCCCAGCCCTGGATAGGCAGGCCGGTAACCGAGATATTCAAATTAGGAACGTAATTATCCGCGAAGATGAAGAAGAATGAAAAACCGCCAGAGGGAGACCGCTAATGCGGTCAATACGAGAGAAGAAGTCGAAGAAGGAAGAGGAGAAAAACGAGACTTCGTATTAAAACTTTTTCGACTTCTTCGACTTCGCGGTTAAAAATTCTTCATTGACTTCATGGTTTTACCGAATTTCCTGTTAAGAAAATTCCTATGCGTTTATCCTGCAATTTTGGCCGCTCATCTTGACCAAATGCCCCGGAACGATAACAATATAAGTAGTATCATTAAGGTGAAATGTGGCATTACGGTCGGCAATTTCTCAATTCTGTTTGATATTTTTTTTCGTTTCGGTATCAGGATTATACGGACTTGATTCGCAAGCGGGTCCATACCCAAGACCCCGCCTTTCGGCGGGGGAGTCTCTGGGGCGATTTGAACCCGGTAAGGATTTGTTTGTTGGGGGTATGGACCCGCATAATATCCATACCTTGCAGAACGACGATACCCCGCCGCTCTGCGGCGGGGAGAGTCATTTTTCGGGTGCGGAACTTTGTTTTTCCGTCACGCCCGAATACAACCGGGCTTTTAACCAGTGCTGGACATTTTCAGGTTCAGGCAGTCTCGACTTCAATGAACGTTACACCGTAAAAAGCGGTTTGTCCTTTTGGGCCGCCCGGGCCGTTTACGAAGTAGATACCTTCATCAGTGGCGAAGCCGTGTTTCCCTTAAGGCTTCCCCTTTCGGGCAGTTTCGCCTATGTGTTCAACGGGATGCCGGACTACGATACCGGGAGCCATACCCTGCTTCCCCTGATCTCCCTGAAAGGCCGCCGGGCAGGCATCTCCGTGGGGCCCGCGCTCCGTTTCAATTCGTTTTACTATACCCGGATGGTTTTTGAATCGATACTGGCCGTTTCAGCCTATGTCAATTTTTATAATACCGAAAAATTCAGAATCGGTTTACGCTGCGCCAATTTCAGCGATTTTACGGTTGGAAATTTCGGCTCCTATTTTCTCAATCTGAACAGTTCCCTGAAGCTTACAAAGCTGTTTTCCCTCATAAACGAACTTGAACTGTATCAGAGCGGGAGCAGCGGTCTGTCCGCCAACTTTTTTGGCATTGCATACCGCGGAGGGCTAACCGTATCATGGCGTTAAAAAAAGCAGTATTACTGCGGATCGGTTTTGCCGGCACGGCGGCCCTGCTTGTCGCGGGAACAGTTTTACTGCAATCCTGCAGTGTCGATCTCTTCGGGCTTTTTGCTTCCGGCGATCTGGATATCAGGCTTTCCGATAAAAACACCTTTAATTTTTTAAGCCCGGAAGACCTCTCGCTTTCCCTGCCCGGCGAGTATTCTTTTATCGTTTTGAACGATACCCATATCGAGGAAGGGGACGCTCACGGTCTTGAAAAACTCTCTTCGGTCATGAACGGAGCCGCATTTGCAGTGGTAAACGGGGACATCACTCAGAACGGCAGCAGAAGGGATCTCCAAAAATTTATTGAGATCGCCGGAAGCCTGGGAGTTCCCTGCTACCCCGTCATCGGGAACCATGACGTTTATTTTAACAACTGGCCCGTGTGGAAAGAGCTGATCGGCTCCACCTGCTACAGAATTGACAGCAGCACAAGCAGTACCAGCATCTTTGTCCTGGATTCGGCTGCCGGTACACTCGGTTCCGCCCAGTATGAATGGCTGGAAGAGGGGCTTAAAACGGCAAAGCGGCATGCTCTCGTGTTTACCCACACAAATATTTTTATTGAAAGTCCGGTAGATCTCGTGCAGTTTACCGATGTAAGGGAACGCAGCCGCCTCATGGATCTGCTCAAGGGCCGTTCAGAGGCGCTTTTTATGGGCCATGCCCATAAACGCATGGTTCATGAAGCAGGCGGAGTGCATTACATCACCGTCGAAGATTACAAAAGTACCGGCATCTACTGCCGTGTGCATGTATCGCGCAGAGGCTTAAGCTGGGAGTTTGAAAAATTATAAGGGCCGGTTTCTGCCGTTTACCCTCTAATGTCAATTAACGATGCGGTATCTATGCTTCCGTATACAGGACGCTTCTGCAGATAGGGATTTTCCCGCAGTATCCTGATTTCATTGCGGATCTCTTCCATGCGCTTTGAAAGAAGCTCCCGGTTTTCCCTGGAGCGGACAGCCGCTTCGGTTTTCAGGCTTTCCAGGGCCGTCTTCAGGGCCGGTACTCCGGTGTTTTCCTGTGCATGGAAAATTTCGGCGCGGTTGTAACCAGAAACCGCCGCCTGATACATCTCCTCCAGGGGATCGATAACCTTCTGAATGGAGAAAATATCCGCCACGATCTTCTCTTCAAGCTCCACATGGTTCAAAAGACTCTCCGCGTTTCCCCTTTCGATGACATCCTTTTGCCTGTCCAGAGCTTCAAGGTAGGAGTGGAAATGATCCCTCTGTTCCTGAAGCAGGGCCCTGAAGCGTCTGACAACGGCTATACGCCGGGAAAGCTCTTCGCCGTCAATCTCCTGAAGGGAGCCTTCCCCCGGTCCCCTTCGCCCGGCATCCCGGTTTTTTGCCTTGCTGGTTTCTGCCGCATACATCATGGAGACCTACCCGGCAATGTTGATGCCGCCGGCATCGCCTGCAGCCGCAGTCCCCACGGCGTTTTTTCCCGCAATCTCACTCCAGGCAGCCCTCAGATCGCTTATCAGATTCCTGATAAGCGTGAGCCGCCGTCTGTCCTGCTTGATATTGGCTTCCAGAAGCTCTTTATTGAACCAGGTATAGAGCGAAAAGAGGTTTTTGGCGATTTCTCCTCCCCGATCAAAATCCAGAGAAACCATAAGTTCCGTAATAATATCCTGCGTCTTTAGTATAGCCTTGTTGACGTGTTCAATTTTGCCCGGATCTTTCTTTTCCGGGGCGTTGAGGCCCAGTAGTTCCAGGCCCCTGTCCAGATGTTTCAGCGCCTCATCGTAAAGCATGACGACAAGCTGCCCCTGGCTGGCTGTCTTTATCCTTGTTTCCCGGTAAGCGGAAAGTGCGTTTGTATAGGCCACTGCAGTCCCCTCCATGGTTGCTGATAAATTTTTCAGTCTTTAAGCTTAGTACCCTGTCCATATAGGTACTCTTCATTATCGGCGCCTGAAATTTTTCATTTAGGAAAACTTGATGAAAATTTAGCCGAAATTGCAAATTTTTTCCAGATCCTGCAATATAGTATAAAATTCCGAAATACAGTAAGCTATAGATAATGAGTGATTTTAGACCGGAAGACCCCAAGAACGACAAAAAGAAAGATCCTCTGTGGCCGGGAGGCCCCCGGCTGCCGGATTTCAAGCCCTTCGGCGGATGGAAATTTTCAATAATTTATATCCTGGTTCTAATCATAGGCCTAAGCCTTTTTAACTATGTCTTCATGAGCCGGGTGAATCCCACCATCGATTTTTCTGAATTCAAGGCCAGGATCTCCAGCGGGGAGATAAAACGGGTGGAGATTACCGATTCCTATTTTACAGGTTATACCGGTTCCCTTGCCCGCCGCAGCGCCGGTTCGCCGGTTATCAAGAGTCCCTACATGGCTTCCCCCGAGCCGGTTTATAGAACCGTGCCTCTCAATGACCCGGATATCATCAAATTGATGGACGAAAAGGGTGTAGCCTACTACGCCGTATCCCGCGAAGGCAGCGCAATCCTCAATATTATCTTCAGTTGGGTTCTCCCTATCGCCTTTTTCCTCATTATATGGCGTTTCCTCATGAAACGTCTGGGCAATATGGGGGGCGGCGTCCTTTCCGTGGGGCAGAACCGGGCGGTTATCGTGGCGGAAGGGGACATTGTTACCCGTTTTACCGATGTGGCCGGAGTAGACGAGGCGAAGGATGAACTCATCGAGGTGGTTGATTTCCTTAAAAGCCCCCGGAAGTACACCGATATAGGCGGCAAGATCCCCAAGGGGGTACTCCTCGTGGGGCCGCCCGGTACCGGCAAGACACTCCTCGCCAGGGCGGTGGCGGGGGAGGCGGGTGTTTCCTTTTTCCGCATCTCCGGCGCCGAATTTGTAGAGATGTTTGTGGGGGTAGGGGCCGCCAGAGTGAGGGATCTCTTCAAGCAGGCCAGGGAAAAACGGCGCTGTATCATCTTTATTGATGAACTGGACGCCATCGGCAAGAGCCGGATCAACAACATCGCCGGGGGCAACGACGAGCGGGAACAGACTCTCAATCAGCTTCTCGTGGAAATGGACGGTTTTGACGCTACAAGCGGGCTTATCATCCTGGCGGCTACCAACAGACCCGATGTGCTTGATCCAGCCCTGCTCAGGCCCGGCCGTTTTGACCGGCAGGTACTGGTAGACCGTCCCGATCTCAAGGGCCGGGAAGAGATCCTGAGAATTCACTCCAAAACCGTAAAACTCTCTCCCCTGGTGGATCTCACGGCCGTAGCCCGAAGCACCTCAGGCTTTGTCGGGGCGGATCTGGCCAATATCGTGAACGAGGCGGCCCTTCTTGCGGTCCGGGGCGGCAGGCAGTTTGTGCTTCAGAATGATTTTGAAGAGGCCATCGAAAAGACCGTGGCGGGGCTCCAGAAGAAGACCCGGATCATCTCTCCCGAAGAACGGCGTATCGTTGCCTTTCACGAGACAGGCCACGCGCTCATCGCCGCGTTCACGGCGAATTCAGACCCGGTGCAGAAAATTTCCATCGTTCCCCGCGGCTTCGGCGCCCTGGGCTACACCCTCCAGTTGCCCATCGAAGACCGTTACCTCATGACCGAAGAAGAGCTTTTGGGGAAGATTGATGTCCTTTTGGGAGGCCGGGCCGCCGAGGATCTTGTATTCGGCAAAATTTCCACCGGGGCGGCCAATGATCTTACCAAGGCGACGGACATTGCCCGTAAGATGATCACCGATTACGGTATGTCCGAGCGTTTCCGCAATGTAGCCCTTACCCAGCGGGGCGCCGGGATGCTGGGGCCCCAGGCTCAGCAGGAGCCGGTGTTTCACCGGGAATATTCCGAAGCTACCCAGCAGTATGTGGACGAGGAAATTGCCCGTATGGTGGAGTCCCGCTATCTTCACGCAAAAAACATGCTTCAGGAGAAACGCCCTCTTCTCGAAAAGGTTGCCGCAAACCTTCTGGAGAAAGAGTCCCTCGACGAAAAGGAATTCAAGGCCCTCCTGGCTTGAAAATGAAGCTACTAAAAAAAGCAGTTTTGTAGGCCGTAGGCCGAAAAACTGCAGGAGCTTCGGCAAGGGACCGCAGGTCCACACCAACCGGGTTTTGCAAGAAGCTCCCTATTTTGTTTTATTCAGGTACTGATCCGTCAGATTTCCCAGTACCATGTTAATATTTGCCCTGAAGTCCGACACATAGCCGGAAAAGCTGTCGTCAGGTATTTTTTCGGGAAGGAAAAACCGGTAAGGCGCCACATTCAGCGCGCTGGAAAGCTTTGCCAGAGTTTTTTCAGAGATACCCCGTTTGCAGTTTTCAATATCATTGATAAAGGCATTGGTCAGTCCTGTCATGGTGGCAAGGCTGAACTGGGAGATATTACGCATCTCGCGCATGCGTTTCAGATTTCTTCCGAATAAGAGACGTATATCCTTTTCGCTGACGCTTTTTTCCATGGAGTTTACAGTATCTGCGTTTCTCACCGAAGCTACAAACTGCAGTGGGTTGAAAAATTTAAACTATCAGTTGATTTTCGGCTAAGGAAGCACTGATTTATTCGAATGCGAATAAATCAGCGCCGCTTTAATGTGGTTTTTCGCAGTTTTCCGCATGAAAACGAGAAAATAATAGGGCAGCGCTGATTAGCCGCATTAATCAGCGTTGCCCTAACGCATGTCTGTCAGGAGAATTTCGTTCAGAATCAGAATTTCAGGCCGGAATTCAAAATGCATGGTGTCGTAGAAGAGCCATTTTCCACCCCAGATAAAGCCGTAAGCTTCAAATGCTTTAACTACCTCATCCGGAGGATGCAGACGTTTTTCGTAGGGTACAGTCCACCATTCCGGAGTCGATTGGGCAGTCCAGAGCCAGTACGTGTTGGATCTCCCGTAATTTTTGGGGAGGATGTCCAGCGCGGCGCCGTATGCATGGAAACTCCGGCTCTGGGTATCGGCAATACCCCGCCAGTTCCAACCGTCCAGGGTACTGAGGCTGGCAATCCAGGCCCGTATACGGGAGTTCGTTTTTGACTCGGAGAGGATCCTCTCCTCAACCAGGGCCAATTCTTCCAAAATGGCATAGTGAACCATCACCGTATGGCCCAAAAAACGGATCGATTTTATCCTCTCCCAGGCTTCTTCCTTATTATGAGCCCGCCAAAGCGCATCAAAGAAATGCTGGGAACGTCTGGAAGGATTCCGCCGCCGCCGTTCAGCCATGCCCCGGAAGCGTTCCTCCTCCTCCGGTTCCGGCGCCTTCCACGCGGGCAGTTCCGCAGGGTAGTTGTAAAAGGGTTGGCCGTCATAGTCCCGGGCCTTTTCCCGAAGTTCCTCGGGGAGCAGTTTTCCATCCGCATAGTAGTACCAGTCTCCCCGTATCGGGACAGCCCAGTCTCCGTTACGTATTTCCGCCGGGCCGAGCCTGTCGGGATAGGCCTTTGCCAGGGCTTTCATCACCTGTTCGGCCCTGTCCATCTCCGTCTTTTCAAGGGCGGCTGCGGGCATGAGGGCCTCATTTTCAATCTTTTCAGATTCCGGTTCGGAGGAACCCTGTTCTCTGCCTGCAAGGCTGTATTCGGCCCTTTCCCTTCCGGCATTGCGGGGGCTGTCTTTATTCTGGGATTTGCCCCGGCAAAAGGCATGCTCCGTGACCAGAATAGCCAGTAAAAGCGCAATGAAGAACAGCCTTTTTTTCATTTTTTTCACCTTACCTCTTGATCTTTTTTTTCCGCCTTGATATGGTATAATTCCTTCTCTGAAAAAAATAGAGGGCTGAATCGGTTCTGAAATTTTGGAACCGGCTCGGGTGTATCGTTATTATCCGCCGTATGCCGGCGTTGATATTGTAAGGGAGTTTTTAAGGAATGCCTACGATTAATCAGTTGGTACGTTTCGGGAGACAGCAGGTTTCTTCCAAGTCCAAGTCGCCTGCCCTCCAGTCTTGTCCGCAGAAGAGGGGGGTATGTACCCGCGTCATGACCATGACCCCCAAGAAGCCCAATTCGGCCCTTCGGAAGGTCGCCCGTGTGCGTCTCTCCCACGGGACTGAAGTAACGGCCTATATTCCCGGTATCGGGCATAACCTCCAGGAACACTCGGTGGTTCTGGTTCGCGGCGGCCGTGTCAAGGATCTTCCCGGTGTCCGTTACCATATTATCCGCGGGGCCAAGGATACCCTGGGTGTGGAAGACCGCAAGCGGGGGCGCTCTAAATACGGAGCCAAACGGCCAAAGGCATGAAATTTCGTTTCATGTCCGGTTCAACTTTATGGTTAGCTTAAGGAGAGAGGAGATTTATGGGTCGTAAAAAGAAGACCATTGACCGGGGCATTGCGCCGGATCCCAGGTATAACAGCGTTGTAATTTCCAAATTTGTTAACCGCATGATGTGGGAAGGCAAGCGTTCCGTAAGCCTCAGGATCGTGCATGACGCCCTGGGGATTCTTCAACAGAAGACCGAAAAAGAGCCGCTGGAGGTATTCCTCAAGGCGCTTGATAATGTAAAGCCTGTCATAGAGGTAAAGAGCCGCCGGGTGGGCGGCGCTACCTATCAGGTGCCGGTGGAAATCCGGGAATCCCGGCGGGAAGCTCTGGGTATGCGGTGGATCATCAACGCGGCCAGGGCCCGTTCCGGCCACGGCATGGGAGAGCGGCTTGCCGCGGAACTCCTTGACGCCTTTAACAATACCGGTTCCGCCTTCAAGAAGAAGGAAGATACCCACAAGATGGCGGAAGCCAACAAGGCATTTGCCCATTATAAGTGGTAAAAATAAACTCCGGGGGAGTTTTATTTGGCGGAAACCAAATTTTCTGCGGTGTTGCTATTGACAAGATTTTTTTTAGAGTGTAGAATGTTTGAAATGCCCTTTAGGGCTTGACGGTTTTTGAAATAGATATCCGGTTTTCAGGTCTGAACTGCCGTGCCGGATATATGCTGCGGCAATGCCGGGAGGTGTACGGGAGATAGTTTCAAATGGAAGGCCTTCCAGGCTGGTTTGTAAGCGCAGCAAGGTCTCGCGGGACATTCCATTGAGTGTCTCCGGGCCGGCGCCGGTTTTTGATCTGCGCCGGCTTTGATCCAAACCGATCATCGGTGTGTGCGGATGGGATAGGTGGAACGGGACGGATTCTTGAACGATAAGCATTTCCGCTTTCTTCATTTTCCGCTTGTTAATCCATGTATCTCAATTATTACGCTGTTTTTTTGTCTGAATGTTATTCGGACGCTTGGCGGTTTAGAGCCTTTTGGTTTTAGACCGGATTATGTTGCATTGATTTTTACTGTGCCCATTAATGCAAGGAGGACACAATGGCAAAGGATAAGTTCAATAGAACTAAGATCCACATGAATGTCGGGACCATTGGTCACGTTGACCATGGGAAAACCACCCTTTCCGCCGCTATTACCATGTATTGCGGCAAGAAGTACGGCGACAAGATTATGAAATTCGACGATATTGATAATGCGCCGGAAGAGAAGGCCCGCGGTATTACCATTAATACCCGGCACCTGGAGTATCAGTCCGAGAAGCGGCATTATGCCCACATAGACTGCCCCGGGCATGCCGACTACATTAAGAACATGATCACGGGCGCGGCTCAGATGGACGGCGCCGTACTGGTAGTTTCGGCTCCCGACTCGGTCATGCCCCAGACGCGTGAGCATATTATTTTGGCAAGGCAGGTGGGAGTTCCCAACATGATCGTTTTCCTCAACAAGGTAGACCTGGTTGACGATCCTGAGCTCCTCGAACTCGTAGAAGAGGAAATCAAGGACGTACTCAACGCCAACGGTTTCCCCGGAGATGAAATTCCCATCATCAAGGGTTCCGCATTCAAGGCGATGGAGGATCTCAACAGGGGTGAAGAGACCGAAAATTCCAAGTGCATCCAGGAACTGCTTGATGCCATGGACAGCTACTTCCCCGATCCCCTGCGTGATGCCGATAAGCCCTTCATTATGCCTATTGAAGACGTATTCACCATCTCCGGCCGCGGTACCGTTGTTACCGGCAAGGTGGAACGCGGTGTTCTGAAGCTGAACGAAGAAGTTGAAATCGTCGGTATCAAACCCACCAAGAAGACGGTTGTTACCGGTATGGAAATGTTCAACAAGATCCTTGACGAAGTACAGGCCGGCGATAACGTCGGTACTTTGCTCCGCGGCGTTGAAAAGAAGGAAGTGGAAAGAGGCCAGGTACTTGCCAAGCCCGGTTCCATTACTCCCCATTCCAAGTTCAAGGGTCAGATCTACTGCCTCTCCCAGGATGAAGGCGGCCGGAAGACTCCCTTCTTTACCGGTTACCGGCCCCAGTTTTATTTCCGGACTACCGACATCACCGGTACGGTCAAGCTTCCCGAGGGGAAGGAAATGGTTATGCCCGGGGATAATACCGAAATCTTTGGTGAACTGATCCACCCCATAGCCATGGAGAAAGGCCTCCGCTTCGCTATCCGCGAAGGCGGGAAGACCGTTGCCTCCGGCCAGGTAGTTGAAATTATCGAATAATGTGTTGTAGAACAATGAGCCTGAGATTTTCGAAGGCTCATTGCTTTTTCTGGAGGAATGATGGCTAAGGAGCGCATTCGGGTTAGGTTAAGAGGCTTCGATGTGGAGCTTATCGACCAAAGCGCGAAATCTATTGTTCAAACGGTTCAGAAAGCGGGGGCCCAGGTAACCGGTCCTATACCGCTGCCTACTCGTATAAACAAGGTCACGGTACTTCGTTCACCTCATGTGAACAAGAAGGCTCGTGAGCAGTTCGAGATGAGGACACACAAACGTTTGATTGATATTATTAATCCCTCACCGGAAGTGATGGATTCCCTGATGAAGCTGGAGCTTCCTGCAGGGGTGGATGTTGAAATAAAACAGTAGAATTTTCAGGCAGACGGTTCGCTTGCCGGCAGGCTTGCGGATAAGGTGCTATACAGTGGGGTTGTGCGATGTTAGGTCTCGTGGCCAAAAAAGTGGGAATGACTCAGATCTTTGATGAGACGGGGAATCTGATACCGGTAACGGTATTACGTTTCGATCCCAATGTGGTTATTGCCCGGAAAACAGTTGAGAAAGATGGCTATAAGGCCCTGGTTGTCGGAATTGACGACATGAAGAAAAACCTGGTAACCAAGCCGTATCGCGGGCAGTTTCCCGAGAGTCTGGCGCCCAAGAAGCATATCCAGGAACTGCGGGATTTTGAAAAAGAAGCTGAGATAGGCGATTCCCTGGGAATCGAGGTGTTTGAGGGTGTCCGTTATGTGGATGTTTCCGGGGTTTCCAAGGGTAAGGGCTTCCAGGGTGTCATGAAGCGCTGGAATTTTGCCGGCGGCCGCCATACCCATGGATCCAAATTCCACCGGGAACCCGGTTCTACCGGACAGTCTACCTATCCTCACCGGACTTTCAAGAATGTAAAGCTTCCCGGCCGGATGGGGCGGGAAAAGGTTACGGTTTTGAGTCTCAGAGTGGTAAAGATTGATTCGGAAAAGCAGCTCATGATGGTTCGTGGCGCTGTACCGGGTATCAATAAGGGACTGCTCTTTGTGCGTTCCGCCGTAAAGAAGTAGTTTCAGGAAGAATGAGGAAAGCGATGAACGGTAAAGTATATTCGGTGCAAGGCGTAGAGCTTCGCAGTATTGAGCTGGATGACTCTGTTTTTGGCCTTCCGGTTAACGATGACGTTATCTGGTATGCCATCAACAATGAACTGGCCAACAAACGGCAGGGGAATGCCTGTACCAAGGATCGCGGAGAGGTTCATGGTTCCAATGCCAAACCCTACAAGCAGAAGGGTACGGGCCGGGCCCGCCGGGGCGATAAAAAGTCTCCGGTACTGGTAGGCGGCGGCGTTGTATTCGGGCCAAAACCCCGCGATTTTTCATATTCAATTCCGAAAAAAATGAAGCGTCTGGCAATGAAGACCATCCTGAGCCTCAAGGCCCAGAGCGATACCCTAAAAATTGTTGAAGATTTTACCGTGGAATCCGGTAAGACCAAAGATCTTGCGGGAATCCTTAAAAATTTGGCAAAAGGGGAACGGACGGTCATCATCCTCAAGGATAACGATCCCCAACTGAAGCGGGCGGGAGCCAATATTCCCTGGCTGCATTTCCTTTCCTATAACCGTCTGCGGGCCCATGACCTCTTCTATGGCCGGCAGATTTTGATGCTGGAAACGGCGGCCAAAAATCTTAGTGAATTTTACGGTTCCGCCGGGGAGGCTGAATAATGCAGGACTATGATCAAATTCTGATACGGCCGGTACTTTCCGAAAAGGCAAACCTCCTCCGTGAAGAAGGCAAGTATGTCTTCCGGGTGGATCCCCGGGCCAACAAGATTCAAATAATGGAAGCTGTCCGGCGGCTTTTTAATGTGCATCCCATTTCCTGTACCGTCATGAATGTGGGGGGTAAGCCCAAGCGTCAGCGCAGCAAGGCGGGTTACACGGCTTCCTGGAAGAAGGCGATTGTCCGCCTGCCGAAAGATGAAAAAATCGGCCTCTTTGAGGGCGTGTAGGGGAATATAATGGGTATTAAAACATACAAACCGGTAACGCCCGGCATGCGGCAATGGGCCAGTCTCGATTTTTCGGAGCTTACCAAGGGCATAAAGCCGGAAAAAAACCTTGTTTCGGGCAGAACCGAACGGGCGGGCAGGGACTGGAATGGAAGGATCAGTGTCTGGCACAAGGGCGGCGGACACAAGCGCCGTTACCGTATTGTCGACTTTAAGCGGGACAAGATTGGTGTTCCCGGTAAGGTTTGCAGCATTGAATACGATCCCAACCGCAGCGCCAATATTGCACTTATCAACTATGTGGACGGAGAAAAGCGTTATATCATCGCTCCCAAGGGGCTTAAACCGGGCGCTGCCATTATCTCCGGCCCCGAAGCTCCCATAGAGCCGGGGAATGCCCTGCCTCTGGAGCGGATTCCGCTGGGCTTTACGGTTCATAATATCGAACTTACCCTGGGCCGGGGCGGTCAGATGGCCCGTTCAGCCGGTTCAGGCGCCCTGATTGCCGCAAAAGAAGGCGACTATGTTACCCTCAAGCTCCCCTCCGGAGAGATGCGCATGGTTTTCAAGAAATGCTATGCCACCGTCGGCGTGGTGGGTAACGAGGATCACATGAATGTGGTCATCGGCAAGGCAGGCCGTAAGCGCTGGATGGGTGTGCGCCCTACGGTACGCGGCATGGCTATGAATCCGGTGGATCACCCGCACGGAGGCGGTGAAGGCAAGAGCAAGGGTATTCATCCTGTCACCCCCTGGGGGCAGCCGACAAAGGGATATAAGACCAGAAAGAAGCATAAGCCTTCCTCCCGGTTTATTGTCAGCCGGGGCAAGAAGAAATAAGGGTTTATGCGGAACTTCGTTCCGCTTCGATTGACTTAAGCGGCGATGCCGCCGCTTAACATAGGAGTTATGCGGAACTTCGTTCCGCTTCGATTGACTTAAGCGGCGATGCCGCCGCTTAACATAGGAGTTATTGGTGTCAAGGTCTATCAAGAAAGGTCCTTTTATTGAAAAGAGCCTTTATAAAAAAGTACTGGAAGTCAGTAAGTCCGGGGACAGGAAAATGATCAAAACCTATTCCCGCTGTTCCACAATCATTCCCGAAATGGTCGGAGGAACAATTTCTGTGTATAACGGAAAAGCCTGGGTACCGGTGTACATTACGGAAAACCTTGTTGGTCATAAGCTTGGCGAATTTTCGCCTACTCGTATCTTCCGGGGACATGCCGGTTCCGACAAGAAGGCTGGAAAGTAGGATAAGTCATGGAAAAGAAAAGCGGTTATAGAGCGGTAAGCAAATTCATCATTACTTCCCCCTTCAAGATCAGGCCGGTGGCGGATCTTA
Source organism: Treponema sp. (assembly GCA_031258115.1). GTDB lineage: Bacteria > Spirochaetota > Spirochaetia > Treponematales > Breznakiellaceae > JAIRNJ01. The sequence goes on from JAIRNJ010000093.1 coordinate 17,867, forward strand.
TCCGGCGCAAGCCCTATCCGGAGGCAATGGCGATTCTGGAAAACATGCCCCATAAGGGCGCCCGCCTGATCCGGAAAGTGGTAAAGTCCGCGGCATCCAATGCCCTGAGCGGCAACAAACAGCTTGCGGAAGACATGCTCTATGTAAAGAATATTCTTATTGATGAAGGCCCCAGAATGAAGCGGATTTGGTTTAGGGCGCGGGGCAGGGCGGACATGCTCCTCAAAAGACTGTGTCATATCACGGTAGTAGTAGAAGAAACCGGTAAGGTGGGGGAATAAAGTGGGACAGAAAGTAAATCCTATTGGATTGCGGATCGGCATTAACAAGACCTGGGGTTCCCGGTGGTATGTGGATCCCAAAGAGTATGCCAATACTCTTCATGAGGATCTCAGGCTCAGGGCATTCATCATGACCATGCCTGAAACCAAGGGCGCCGATATTGCGGAGCTGGAAATTATCCGGCATCCCCAGAGGATCACCATTACGATCCATACTTCCAGGCCCGGCGTGATCATCGGCTCCAAGGGCGCCAATATCGAAAAGATCGGTTCGGAATTGCAGAAGTATATTTCCACTCCTTCAAAGTATTCCAAGAAGGTGGAGAATGCCCCTCAAAAGAAAATTCAGATAAAGATCAAAGAAGTCCGCAATGCGGACAATAATGCCCAGATTATCGCCCAGAATATTTCCAGGCAGCTTCTGGCCCGGTCCAGTTTCAGGCGGACAATGAAGCAGGCGATCAGCAATGCCATCAAGAAGGGCAATGCCCAGGGCGTCAAGATACGGCTTTCCGGCCGCCTTGGCGGGGCGGAAATGTCGAGAACCGAAGAGACAAAAGAGGGACGTATTCCCCTTCACACTCTCCGGGCGGATATTGATTATGGTTTTGCCGAGGCTCATACGACCTTTGGTTCCATCGGTGTAAAGGTATGGGTCTATAACGGCATGAAGTACGGTAAGGAACAGAAGGAAGACGCAGGCGCTCTTATCCGCAAACGGCGGGATCGCGTTCCTGCGAAGGCTTAAGGAAAGTTGAGGTTTTAAGATGCTCAGTCCGAAACGTGTTAAATACCGCAAGGTTCAACGGGGAAATATGCCGGGAAACGCAACCCGGGGTAACAGTGTGGCCTTTGGGGATTTTGCCCTGGTTGCCATGGAACGCATGTGGATCACCAACCGCCAGATAGAGGCGGCCCGTATTGCCCTGAACCGCCATATCAAGCGGGGCGGCAAGGTGTGGATCAGGATATACCCTGATAAACCCTACTCCAAGAAACCCGCGGAAACCCGCATGGGCAAGGGAAAGGGCGCGCCGGAGTACTGGGTAGCGGTTGTAAAGCCCGGTACGGTGATGTTTGAGCTGGGCGGTATTGAGAGAACCGTAGCCGAGGAGGCCATGGTTCTTGCGGGAGCCAAGCTTCCCATCAAGACCAAATTCGTTGCCCGTTCAGACATGGAACTGGGAGCATAGGGGGCCTGCATGAAGAATTCTTTCAGGAATCTGAGCTTCGCCGAGTTGAAGGCCAAGCGGGATGAACTCAGCAGGAAGTACATGGAATTCCGTTTCCAGGTAGTCATCGGCCATGTTGAAAACCCGCTTCAGAAGCGTACCCTGCGCCGCCAGATTGCAAGGCTAAATACGCTTATCCGGCAGCAGGAACTGCAGAAACATGAGCAGGATCAGGCCGTACAGAAAGAGGCCAGGTAGGAGCAGGATATGGCAGAAGCGGTAATTGAAAAGAAAGCCAAAAGCGGTAAGAAAGAGTTTGTCGGGATTGTAAAAAGCGACAAGATGGACAAGACGATAGTTGTGGCCATTGAAACAACCACCCTGCATCCTCTGTATAAAAAGTATGTAAAACGGCTCAAGAAAGTGAAGGCTCACGATGAGACCAACGATGCCAGGATTGGCGATCGTGTCCGGGTTATCGAATGCCGGCCTATCAGTAAGGAAAAATGCTGGAAGCTGGCGGAAATCCTTGAACGGGCCAAATAGGGAGTGAATGCAAAATGATCCAGGTGGAAACCTACCTGAATGTCGCCGACAATTCAGGGGCCAAGACTGTGCAATGTATCAAGGTGCTGGGCGGTTCCAGGAGGAAATATGCCGGCATCGGAGATATTATTGTTGTAGCGGTCAAGGATGCTCTTCCTACATCTACTATCAAGAAAGGGACGGTAGAAAAGGCAGTAGTAGTGCGTACTCATAAAGAATACCGCCGTCCCGACGGCACGTATATCCGGTTCGATGACAATGCCTGTGTCATTATTGACAGTGCATTGAATCCCAAGGGCAAGCGTATCTTCGGGCCTGTTGCACGGGAACTGCGCGAAAAAGGGAACTTTATGAAGATTGTCTCCCTGGCTCCCGAGGTTTTGTGAGGTAAATCATGGCAGAATTGAAACAGCATAAATTCAAACTGAAAAAAGAAGATACCGTCGAGGTGATCGCCGGAAAGGACAAGGGCAAGCGGGGCAGGATTCTCAAGATTCTCCGGGACAAGGACCGGATTGTGGTTGAGGGGATCAACATTGTCAAGAAAGCCCAGAAACGGCGGAATCAGCAGGACAGGGGAGGCATTGCCGAGATCGAAGCGGCGGTTCATTCTTCCAATTTAATGATCGTATGTAAAAAATGCGGACCCACCCGGATAGGCTATAAGTTTGAGGGGGATTCCAAGATCAGGGTCTGTAGAAAATGCGGGGAGGCCTTGTGATGAAAGGTTACGAACCGAGGCTTAAAAAGATCTACCGGGAGCAGATTGCGCCGGAGCTGTTCAAGGAATTGGGCTATTCTTCGCCGATGCAGACTCCCAGGCTGGTAAAGATCGTGGTGAACATGGGTGTGGGTAAGGCGTTGGAAAACAAAAAGCTGCTTGACGCCGCCATTGACGATCTTACCCTCATTACCGGGCAGAAAGCGGTGAAGACAAAGGCGCGGAAGAGTATCGCTAACTTCAAAATCCGTGCCGGGCAGGAGATAGGCGCCATGGTAACCCTTCGGGGAGCTATGATGTACGAGTTCATGGACAGACTCGTGAATGTCGCCCTTCCCCGCGTCAAGGATTTTCGGGGTATCAACCAGAACGCCTTTGACGGCCATGGGAATTACTCAATGGGTATCACGGAGCAGATCATCTTCCCGGAGATTGACTTTGACAAGATCGAGCGAGTGGCGGGATTGAATGTCGCCATTGTGACTACTGCCAAAACTGATGCAGAGGCCAAGGCCTTCCTGAGCAAGTTTGGTATGCCGTTTAGAAAGTAAAGAGGAGTATTATGGCAAGAAAAGCAATGATCATTAAAGCCTTAAGGACGCCCAAATATAAAACGAGAAAGGTGAACCGCTGCAGGATCTGCGGCCGCCCCAGGGGATATCTTCGGAAGTATCAGATGTGCCGTCTTTGCTTCCGCAAGCTTGCGAGCGAGGGACTCATTCCCGGTGTTACAAAATCAAGTTGGTAAGGGAGGAGAAAAAGTATGAGCATTTCTGATCCCGTGGCTGACATGCTGACAAAGATCCGGAACGCCGGAATGGCCAAGCATGAAAAGGTTGATATCCCTACTTCCCGGCTGAAGCTTGAAATTGTGAAAATATTGAAGACCGAAGGGTATATCAAGAACTTCAAGAAGGCGAACCAGGACGGCGCCAATGTGATCCGGGTTTTCCTTAAATATGATGAAGAAACGGTTCCGATTATTCACGGAATTGAACGGGTAAGTAAGCCCGGACGCCGGGTCTATGCGGGGTATAAAAATATGCCCAGGGTATATAACGGGTACGGCACCCTGATTGTGTCTACATCGATTGGGGTTACTACCGGGAAAAAGGCCGCCGAGAAGAAAGTCGGTGGAGAAGTCCTGTGTACTGTCTGGTGAGAGGAAGCGTATGTCACGTATCGGTAAAATTCCGGTGAAGGTTCCCAAGGGGGTAAAGGTCACGTTTTCAGGCGATCTTATCACCGTTGAAGGCCCCAAGGGAAAACTAAGCCAAAAGTATCATCCGGTTATCAAGTTTGAAGACAAAGGCGAAGAGATCATTGTCAGCAGGGAAAACGAGGAAAAGCAGACTGTGGCCTTCCATGGGCTTTACCGGAATCTCCTCAACAACATGGTTGTCGGCGTGTCTTCGGGTTTCACCAAGACGCTGATCATCACCGGCGTCGGTTACCGTGCCGAAGTTCAGGGGAAGCTTCTTTCCATGAGCCTGGGTTATTCCAGCGATATCTATGTAGGCATTCCCGATGACCTCTCCGTCACTGCCGACGCTTCGGGCAAGGTATCGATAAGCGGATCGGACAAGCAGAGGGTGGGGGAATTTGCCGCCCAGATTAGGAAGCTCCGGCTTCCCGAACCCTATAAGGGCAAGGGTATCCGGTATGATAATGAGAAGATCCGGCGTAAGGTCGGTAAATCAGGCGTCAAATGATAGAGTCGTACAGACGGTTGTTGCGGGAGATACATTAATGCTGCGGAAAATGCTCGATAAAGACAGAAAACGGTTTAAGCGGAAGGTGCATATCCGGAAGAAGATTGCCGGTACCGCGGAAAAGCCGCGGATGACGGTAACGAGGAGCAATAAGTCGCTCTATATTCAGGTTATTGATGATGCCAGGGGCCATACCCTTGCTTCGGCTTCTACCCTGGAGAAAGAACTCCGGACTATCAAGGCAAATACCGAAGGGGCCGGGCAGTTGGGCGAAATTATGGGAAAACGGCTGCTTGAAAAAAACATCAAAACCGTTGTTTTCGACAGGAATGGTTATCTATATCACGGCATCGTAAAAGCGTTGGCCGACGGGGCCCGGAAAGCCGGGATCCAGTTCTAGGAGGCGGAATGGAACATTCAAAAGACAGGGAAGGCCGGGGCCGTGACAGGGATCGGGACGGAGCGGAAAAAGAATTTATCGAAAAGCTGGTCAAGCTCAACAGGACTGCCAAGGTCGTCAAGGGCGGACGCCGTTTTTCGTTTTCCGCACTGACGGTTATTGGAGACCGGAAAGGGAATGTAGGCTTCGGCTTCGGCAAGGCCAACGATGTGTCCGAAGCGATCCGCAAGAGCGTTGAAAAAGCCAAGCGGCATATGGTGGCTCTGCCGGTAAAGAATGGTACCATTCCCCATGAGATCATCGGAATTTTCAAGGCTTCCCGTGTTCTCCTCAAGCCCGCATGTTCCGGAACAGGGATCATTGCCGGCGGCGCGGTACGGGCAATCATGGAGGCCGGCGGCGTGACGGATGTACTGTCCAAATCTATCGGCGCATCCAGCCAGTACAATGTGGTCAAGGCAACTTTTAATTGCATCAGCAGGATGATGGATGCCAAGACGGTAGCAAAGAACCGGGGGAAATCCCTTAACGAGATGTGGGGTTAACGATGGCAGGACAAATTCGGGTTCGTCTGGTACGGAGTACCATCGGATGCCTCCCCAAACAGCGGGCTACGGTCCGTTCTCTGGGACTCCGTAAGATTGGTTCCTCCGCGGTGCAGGAAGCCAGCCCTTCCATTCTGGGTATGATCAAGGTCGTTTCCCACCTGGTTTCGGTGGAGGAGTTATTATAATGCACGATTTTGATTTACATGCCCCCGAAGGGGCCAATAAAAAGAAGCGTATCATCGGCCGGGGAGCCGGTTCAGGCCGGGGTACTACTGCCGGCAAGGGAAACAAGGGCCAGAAGGCCCGTTCCGGCGGCAAGACCTACGTGGGTTTTGAAGGCGGGCAGATGCCCCTATACCGGCGTTTGGCTCAGCGGGGATTTTCAAACTATCCTTTCAGGAAGGAATATCAGATAGTAAATCTTGGTGAAATTGATAGTCACTATGAGGCTTCCGAAGCGGTAGATAACGCTTCCCTTATCCGTAAGGGTCTGGTAAAGAAAGCGGGACTCGTGAAGATTCTGGGAAAGGGGGAGATAGGCAAGGCTCTTTCCTTTAAGGTAGCGGCTGTTTCCGCTTCGGCAAAAGAGAAGATCGAAAAGGCCGGAGGCAGCGTAATCCGGACGGAAACTCCGGAAAAGAAATAGATGAGGATGCTGCGTTCCTCCGGGTCGCGGGCTTAAAAATTTGCTTATATGCCGCAAGGAGCGGTTTGTGCATGGCTAATCCACTGGTTGGTATTTTCAGGGTAAAAGAACTCAGGGAGCGGATCATTTTTACTGCTCTTATGCTGGTCGTGTTCCGTGTCGGGGCGGTGCTCCCCATTCCGGGGATCAATGTCCGCGAACTTTCCGCATATTTCCTTTCCCAGCAGAATTCGGGGAACCCCATTGTCGATTACCTTGACTTCTTTGCAGGCGGCGCTTTTTCCAACTTTTCGGTTTTCATGCTGGGAATCATGCCGTATATCAGCATGTCGATCATCATGCAGCTTCTTCTCATCGTTTTCCCCAAGCTGAAGAAGATCTCCCAGGAGGACGGGGGCCGCAAGAAGATTCAGGGCTACCAGCGTATCGGTACGGTGGCGGTTTGTCTTATCCAGTCTTTTGCCGTGACCCAGTATGCCCAGAGTATCAGCCGGAGCGTGGATAACCTGCTCAGTATCGGTATAGTGGCTTTTACCATCATCGCCATGTTGACGGTAACCACCGGGACGATGTTCCTCATGTGGATAGGGGAACAGATTACCAAACGGGGCATCGGTAACGGCATCAGCCTCCTGATCTTTGCAGGTATCGTGGCCCGTCTTCCCCAGGCGGTCTGGGAACTGGTAGGCAGGGTACGGAACGGCGATCTGAACCTTGTTTTTGTTATTGTTGTGTGTATCATGTTTGTGGCTGTAGTGGCCCTGGTTGTCTTTGAACAGCAGGGGCAGCGGAAAATTCCTGTAAATTATGCCAAGCGGGTGGTGGGCCGGAGGATGTACGGGGCCCAGAACACCTACATCCCCTTCAAGATCAATCCTTCCGGGGTTATACCTGTTATTTTTGCCTCTTCGATCCTCACCTTCCCCCTGCAGATTGCCTCTACAATCGGGGGTAACATCCCCTGGCTCAATACGGTTTCCCGTGTTTTGAGCCCCCGGGGAGCCTTGTACAATGTACTTTATGTGCTTCTTATCATCTTCTTCGCGTATTTTTACACCCAGGTGAGCCTCAACCCCATTGAAATTGCCAAAAATATCAGGGAAAACGGCGGTTCCATCCCGGGGATCAGGAGTGAGAAGATTGAGGAATATTTGACCAGGATCCTTAACCGCATCGTACTGCCCGGTTCCCTCTACCTGGCCTTGATTGCGGTTATCCCGACTTTTATCCAGTGGGCCTTCAACTTCCCGTCTTCCATCTCTTATTTGATGGGCGGCACCTCGCTTCTCATCCTGGTGGGCGTGGATCTGGATACCATGAGCCAGGTGGAGGGCCTCCTCAAGATGCATCACCACGAAGGCTTGACAAAGAGGGGCAGGCTGAAGGGCCGGAATTTGTAGATTGACGAAGTGCAACAAATTCGTTTTAATGAAATTTCGTCTTTTTCGACGATAAAATGTTCAAGGAGCAAGGGATGAAAGTCCGTACCAGTGTAAAACCGATTTGCGACAAATGTAAGGTGATCAAGCGGAATGGCATAATCCGTATTATCTGCCAGAATCCTAAGCATAAACAGAAGCAGGGGTAAGAGAATATGGCTCGTCTTGTAGGAATTGACCTTCCGAATAAGCATGTAAATATAGCCTTGACCTATATTTATGGGATTGGCAGATCCAGCGCCGATGAGATCTGCGCAAAGACAAAGATCGATCCGGTGAGGCTGATCAACGATCTTTCACAGGAAGAACTTAATGAGCTGAGGAATATTATCGAAGGGGATTACAAGGTTGAAGGACGGCTTCGTACCGAAATTGCCCTGAATATCAAGCGGCTCATGGATATCGGCTGTTACCGGGGGCTGAGGCACCGCAAGGGTCTGCCTTTGAGGGGGCAGCGAACCAGAACCAATGCCCGCACCCGGAAGGGCAAGAAGAAGACGGTAGCCGGGAAGAAGAAGTAGGGGGAATACGTGGCTGGTAATACGAAGAAGCGCAAGGAAAAAAAGTCTGTTTATGAAGGAAACGTGTATATCCAGGCAACCTTCAATAATACGATTGTAACCATCACCGATCTCATGGGGAACGCCGTTTCCTGGGCCAGTTCCGGCCAGCTCAGCTTCCGCGGGGCCAAGAAATCGACGCCCTTTGCCGCGCAGTCGGTCACCGAAACCGCGGCGCAGAAGGCTATGCAGGTGGGGCTGCGGGAAGTTCATGTGTATGTTAAAGGGCCCGGCATCGGCCGTGAGTCGGCTATCCGTCAACTGGGCGCTCTGGGTATCAAGGTAAAGTCAATAAACGACGTAACTCCGATACCCCATAACGGCTGCAGGCCGCGGAAAACCCGCCGCATATAGCGGTATTGTACAGTAAGGGGAGAATGAATATATGGCACGTTATACCGGACCGGTTTGCCGTTTATGCCGGGCTGAGCAGAAAAAGTTGATGCTGAAAGGGGATCGCTGTAAGAGCGATAAGTGCCCCATCAACAAGAAACGCCCCGCGCCGGGAAAAGATCCCAAGGGACGGGCAGGCAAGCGTTCCGATTACGGTATGCAGCTCCGCGAGAAGCAGAAGCTTCGGAGGATCTACGGCATGCAGGAAAAGCAGTTTAGCCTTTTCTTTGAACGGGCGCTCCGGATGACCGGTATTACCGGTGAAAATTTGTTTGTAATGCTGGAAAAGCGGCTTGATAATGTGGTTTACCGTCTCCGCTTTGCGTCCAGCAGGAGTCAGGCCAGACAGCTCGTTCTTCACGGTCATGTGTCGGTGAACGGTAAGCGGGTAACGATACCTTCCTATCTGGTACGGCCCGAGGATGAGATCGCCATTGCCGGGAAGAGCAAAAACATGGTGATAATCAAAGATGCGCTCAAGGAATTCGGCAAGTCCGGGGTTATGCCCTGGCTTCAGCTTGATCCTGACGGTATGAAAGGAAAGTTCCTTGTTTCTCCGCGCCGCAGTGATATTACAGATTTGGCGGATATTAAGGAACAGATGATTGTTGAGTTCTACTCTAAATAGTGTCTGTCTATAATGTAGACACATTATAGACAGACTACCTTAAAAACCGCATTTTCGCAGCCTAAAGGTTAAGAAAATGCAAGGTCTGGCCGCAAAGTAACCGACTTTGTGGACAGACACTAAATAATTAAGAAGGAGTATTCATGGCCCGTAAGAACCTCCTGAAAGGATTTAAGCGACCAGGCGGCATTACATTCAACCATAGTGAATTAAAACCGAACTACTGTAAATTTTTTGCGGCTCCCTTTGAACCGGGATACGGTACAACAATAGGCAATACGCTGCGCAGGGTTCTTCTTTCTTCAATCCAGGGTTATGCAATCACAGGAATAAAGATAACTTCCTATGATGCAGACGGGAATGCTCACAATATTTCCAGTGAGTTTGAAACCATTCCCAATATCGTGGAAGACACACTTGAAGTCATCAATAATTTGAAGAAGATACGGCTCAAGCTTGCCGAGGATCAGGATCAGCTCACCGTGATGTATGAATGGTCGGGCAAGCGTGAACTAAAGAGCGACGATTTTGCAAAGCCGGGCCAGGTAGAGGTTTTTAGTACCGGTCAGCACATCATGACCCTGATGGATAACGCAAAATTGGATTTTGAGGTTCAGATAGATCTGGGCCGCGGCTATGTTCCTTCAGAGTCAAATGAGAAGTACATCGAAGAGCTTAACACCATCCCCATGGACGCCATCTTTTCTCCGGTAAAGAAGGTGAAGTTTGCCGTGGAGCCCACCCGGGTAGGTCAGCGAAGCGATTATGACAAGCTGGTGCTTGAGGTGTGGACCGACGGCACGGTAAGGCCCGATGACGCACTGGCGGAGGCTGCAAAGATCGCAAAGGATCATTTTTCGGTATTTATCAACTTCAAGGAAAATGAGTATGCCGAAGATGACGGCAATGAGGATATGGATGAAACCATCCGCCGGATTCTTAACATGCCGGTGGAAGAACTGGAGCTTTCAGTCCGTTCTTCCAACTGTCTCAAGAATGCAAACATAAAAACCATCGGTGAACTTACGCGGAAAACCGAGGACGATATCGCAAAAACCCGTAATTTCGGCAAGAAATCCCTTCAGGAGATAAAGGAGAAACTGCTGGAGTGGAATTTAAGTTTGGGGATAACCGATTACAGCGCTCTGCGGAATGTAGTCAAGAGTACGCCCCAAAAGGAAGTAGAAGATGAAGCATAGAAACGGCTTTAATCCCCTCGACAGGGATCAGGCCCACAGAAAGGCGTTGAAACGCAGCATGGTGACGAGCCTGTTCCGGCATGAACGGATACGGACTACCAAGGCCAAGGCTTTGGAGATCAGGCGGGCCGCGGAAAAACTTATTACCAGGGCAAAAGTGGATTCGGTTCATAACCGGCGTATTGTTTCCGCCCGGCTTTTTGATGAAGGTATCGTTGCAAAACTTTTTAATGATATTGCCAAGAGGATGCAGGAAAGAAAGGGCGGCTATACCCGGATCATCAAACTGGGTGAACGTTATGGAGACGCCGCGGAAGTGGTGATCCTTGAATTGGTGGATTACAAGTTTGACACCGGTGACAAGCCGGACAGGAAGGAAAAGAAAGCCGATAAGCCTGAAAAGAAGAGCAAAACGAAATCTGATAAAGCCAAAGTAAAGGCTGCGGAGTAAGGGGAAGCTATGTCAAAAGCGCACAGGGGAAAAGGTATCCGGGAACTGGCTTTCCATGGCCGGGGAGAATGCCCGGTTTGCAAGAGGACCAATATAAAGATTCTCTATGAACAGGAGTCCGGCGGAGTGAAGATAAAGATCTGTAAGACCTGCAGGGCCGCGGTAAAACACGGCAAGAAGAGCCTGCCGGTAATTGCCGCCGCGGAGAAACCCGCCGAAGCAGCCGCTACCTGAGAAAGCGCTGATTTATTCGGGCGAATAAATCAGCGTTTCTAATATGTGAACCAAGGGCCCGGGGCCGTCCATGAACAGGCCCTAATTCAAATTCTGAATGCTGTAGACGGCGGGTATGCCGCGGATGTTTTTCATTACTGCCTTGAGATCGGCGGCGTCTTCGAGCTGAACGGTAAAAAAACCGGTCAGGCGGTTGGGGGCGGTTTCTTCGAGGCGGCCTTCGATGAGGTGGCCCTGCCGTTTGCGTACCGCTCCTTCAATCTCCGAAAAGAGGTCGGCCGACATTTTTGCCTCAATCTTGAAGCGTTTGACCAGGGCCTGTGTGTTTTCCCACTGGGTTTCAATCTTGCGCTCTTCGAAGTCGGGGATGTTGGCAATGTTGCTGCAATTCTTCCGGTGGATGATGATACCCCGGCCCCGTGATACATAGCCGATGATGGCGTCCCCGATGACCGGGCGGCAGCACCGGGCAAAACGGATCATCATATTTTTCTGCCGGGGGTTGGGATCGGATTCCAGCCGCACCTGGAGGATGCCCGCGCTGCCCTCAGGCTGCAGCACTCTCTGTACGGGCTGGGTTTCAGGCGGGGGCTTTGGTTCCGGTTCGGGAACGGTTTTGGCCGCGGCGTTTTTCTTTTTTGCAACCACATTCCTGTCGATGATGATCGAATCATCGTTCTGCTCAAGCCAGGCACGGATTTTGCTGCGGGCCTTTGAGGTTTTGACCATCCTGAGCCAGTTGAGGTGGGGATGGGCGGAGGGAGAGGTGAGTATCTCTACCACCTGGGTGTTTTTCAGTTCCGAACCGAGGGGGATTATCGCTCCGTTTGACTTGGCTCCCGAGCAGTGTTCACCCACTGCGGTATGTATGGCATAGGCAAAATCAATGGGGCTTGAGCCCGATGGAAGTTCTATCACCTTTCCCATCGGGGTAAAAACATAGATCGAATCTTTAAGGATTTCCTGCTTGATCTCTTCCCAGAAATTTTCCGCATTGAAATCCCCCGAATCCTGTTTCCAGTCTTTGAGGCGGTTTACAATGGAAATATCAAGGGGACGAACGGTTTCGCCGGAGACGCCTTTCTTGTAGAGCCAGTGGCTGGCGATGCCGTTTTCCGCAACATGGTGCATGCCGAAGCTGCGGATCTGAATCTCCAGAATTCTGCCTTCTCCCTGATCGGAATCGCCGCCGGCAGGGTTACTGCCGGCAGTATTGCTGCTGAAAACATTGTCGGCGGAAGTGTTCCACGGTACGATTACTGTGGTGTGGAGGCTCTGGTAGCCGTTTGATTTCGGCATGGCGATGTAGTCTTTGAAGCGGCCTTCCAGCGGTTTCCAGAGGCGGTGGACGAGTCCCAGAAGATTATAGCAGTTTTCCACGCCGTCGCAGAGCAGGCGGATGCCGAAAAGGTCAAAGAGGTCTCCGGCGGACTTGTTCCGTTTTCTCATTTTCTGGTAGATCGAGTAGAAGTGCTTTGCACGGCTGGAAACTTCCGTATTGATACGGGCATTTTTCGCTTCCCGTTTTATATCATTCTGAACTTTTTCGAGAAACTGGTTCCGTTCATCCCGCTTTTCGGCGACGATGGTTTTTATCTGGTTATACGCGTCCCGGTTGATCTGTTTGAGGGAAAAATCTTCAAGCTGATCCTTGAGCCAGGATATACCGAGCCGGTCCGCCAGGGGGGCATAGACATCCAGGCATTCCTGGGCCAGCCCCTTCCGCTCCGTTTCCGGGAAATTTTCTATGTCCTGAAGTTTTGCAAGCCGTTCGGCAAGTTTTATGATGATCACCCTGATATCGCTTGCCATGGCGAAGAGCATCTTGCGGACATGTTCCGCTTCCTGGATGGTTTTGTTTGTAGCGGAGACATCGCCGATTTTCCGAACCTCTTCCACAAGCCGCGCAACCCCTGCCCCGTAGAGTTCCGGCTCCCCTTCCTCCAGAAGCAAGGCCGCCATGACCGTTTCGGCGTCAAGGCCGAGTCTGAGGAGGATAAGGGCCGGGGACTCAATGCCGGAACGGGGAAGGAGTTTGCGGATATTTTCCTGATCCTGTTCCGAAAAGTTCTTTATAAGTTGAAGCTGTTCCAAAACTTCAGTTTTTGGAACAGCTTCCTTAGATTTAGGGGGAAAACCGGGCTTTTGGCCGGTTTTTCCAAGAGCTTGTCCAAAACTAACCGAGTTTTGGAACAAGCTCAGTTCATTCAATTCCGAAATATCAGTTTCCATTTTTCCTGCCGGATTCACATGTAAGCCTGGCTCCGGTTACTCTTTCGACACCCGAAAGATCCTTATAGGTTTGTATACCGGTATAGCCCTCCCTGACAAGCAGGGCGCGTATGCTTTCCATCTGACGGGGGTCCGCCTCCAGAAGCAGTGAGCCGCCGTTTTCAAGATGCCCGGACGCTTCGTGTATGATTCTGCGGATCAGGGAAAGTCCGTCCGGGCCGCCGTCAAGGGCGATACGGGGTTCGGCCTGCACTTCCGGAGAGAGGCCTTCAATTTCGGCCGAGGGGACATAGGGGGGGTTTGCAAGTATAAGCGAAAAGAAGGGCAGTTTCTCCGCCGCCGCGGGAAGCTGCGTGAAATTTTGTTTTATGTCCGATTCGGTTTTTGGGGGCAGGGTGAAAAGGTCGGCCTGAAAGAAGCGGACACTCTTTTCGGGAAGAAGGCGGGCGGCATTGGCCGCGGCAATTTCCACAGCCGCGGCGGAAATGTCACAGGCATAGATCTCTATTTCCGGCGCCTCGTTCTTCAGGGCCACGGCCACGGCGCCCGAACCGGTGCAGAGTTCCAGCACGGCCGGGGATTTTTTCCCCTTCAGGTTCTCCAGGGCCGCCTCAACCAGGGTTTCCGTGTCCGGGCGGGGTACCAGTACTGCGGGGCTTACGGTAAACATGAGGGAACGGAATTCCTTGCGGCCCAGTATATAGGCCGCACTTTCTCCGCTGCGGCGGCGCTGCAGAAGCGACTGAAATTTGTGCAGATCCTTTTCATCCAGCGGCCGGGAAGCCTCGGCAATGAGCCAGACCCGGTCTTTTTGCAGCACTTCCGCCAGGAGGAGCGAGGCATCCAGAGAAGGCGTGCCGATATGGGGAATTTTTTTCAGCTCCGCCGCTGCCTGGGCAAGGGCTTCACGTATGCACACCTAACTCGCCGTGGCGCTTAACAGCTCTTCCCTGGCGGAGAGTTTCAGGGCATCGAAGAGCTCTTCAACATATCCCTGCATGATAAGATCCAGCTTGTAGAGAGTAAGGTTGATCCTGTGGTCGGTAAGGCGGTTCTGGGGGAAGTTGTAGGTACGTATCCGCTCGGAGCGATCCCCGCTGCCAACCTGGTTCTTCCGGGCCTCCGCCCTTTCGGAAGCGGCCTTGGCCTCTTCCATTTCATAGACCCGCGCCCTGAGTATGCGCATGGCCTTGGCCTTGTTCTTTATCTGGCTCTTCTCGTCCTGGCAGTGGACTACGATCCCCGAGGGAAGATGGGTGATCCGTACCGCCGAGTCGGTTGTGTTGACGCACTGGCCTCCGGGGCCCCCGGCGCGCATCACGTCGATCCTCAGATCTTCCGGCTTGATGTCAATTTCGGTTTCGTCCGCCTCGGGGAGAACCGCCACGGTTACCGCGGATGTATGAATGCGGCCCGATGCTTCCGTGGCGGGAACACGCTGTACCCGGTGAACGCCGCTTTCGTAGCGGAGGTTTTCGTAGACATGGCTGCCGGCGATGGAAAAGACAATCTCCTTGAGGCCGCCCAATTCCGTCTCGTTGGAACTCATGATTTCGAATTTCCAGCCCTTTGTTTCGGCAAAACGGGAATACATGCGGAAAAGATCCGCGGCAAAAAGGGCCGCCTCTTCCCCGCCGGTGCCTGCGCGGATCTCCATGATGATGTTTTTTTCATCCAGAGGATCCCGCGGAATAAGGAGGAATTTGAGCCGATCTTCGCAATCCTGGATGCGCCCTTCCAGTTCCTTAAGCTCCTCCCTTGCCAATTCCCTCATTTCGGCGTCTTTCTCCTCCTGAATCAGATCCCGTGTATCGTTCAACTGCCTCTCAACTGCCTGAATTTCACCCTGGGCCGAGGCGATTTCGCTGAGATGGGAATATTCTTTCATTATCTCCCGGTATTTTTTCTGATCTTTAACCAGATCGGGATTTTCTATCTCTCCCCTGACTTCATCATAGCGCCGTAAAAGGGAAGCAAGCCGTTCGTTCATAGGATCCTCTGTTTATACAATACTGAAAAATTCATTTTTCAGCTAGTGTCATTTTTCCGCTAGAGGACAAATTCCTTCTTTTTTGTTACACTTACCCTATGCGGTTTTTGCAGGATTTGCCGGAAAGGATGAAAGGCTTGGTCTCAAAAGTTCTTGACTTTGCCGGGAAGGCGCCGGTTTTTCTGAATAAAAACCTCTCCATGAAAACCTTTGAAGAGATTATCCGCAGCAAACACCGTTTTGTATTTTTGGGCCTTGGCGCAGCGGCGCTGCTCCTGATAGTTTTACTGATTGTTTTCGCCCTTGCCTCCGGGAAAGCTGAGGTCAAGCAGGCTGAATCCATGGAGGATGTTTTTCCCGATGCCCTGATTCAGGCCCAGGATCTCTTTCTGCCTGAGGAACCGGATTTTCTGCCTTCCCTGATACCCGAAAGGGAGCGGCGGGAAACCTGGACGGGGGAGGATGCCGGGGAATTCTGGTATGATCCGCTGAGGCGCGATGAAAGGCTCTGGCGGGAAAGGGCCAGGCAAACGGTAGACCGGCTTTTGGAGCGCATACCATGAACAGATTGGCCGGAAGGCGTTCCGGGTTTTGGAGCCGCCTCTCCATACCTGTACTTTTCTCTTTCTTCCTGATTTTTTCCTGCAGGGGTCTGCCGAAAACCGAAGCTCCGCAGCCTGAGCCGCCTGCGGAGATTGAAGTTCCCCCTCCCCCCGCGGAAAAACAGCCCGAAGAACCTGCCCTTCCGCAAACTGCGGAGCAGGAAGAAGAGCCTTCCGTTGTTGAAGTTCCCGAAGAACCTGAAAGTTCCGAATCTTTCGCCCCCCTGCCTGAACCTCTTATCGATCTGGCCGAAGCCGGCAGCCCGGAGGAAGATCCGCCCGAAGACCCTGTTTCCGTTTCCATGCCTGAACCCGCTCTTCCTCCTCTCCTTCCTCTCCCTCCTCCCGCCCTTCCGCCGCCGCCTGAAGCGGCGCTTCCCGAAAGACCCGCGCAGGCCGGCCCTTCCCCCGCCGAAGGCAGGGCGGAGACGGAAAGAAGGCCGCCCCCGGCGGATCCCCGTCGTCTTCGGCCTGCAGAAGAGGAGCCCCCGCTTCGTATTGTCCGGGAAGAGCCTGAGACGAAACCTGTTCCCGAAGCCCCGCCGCTGCCCCGGGAAGAGATGAGTCCTGTACCCGCGGAAGCGGCCATTGAGTATTCCCGGATAGTCCGGGCAACGGCAGGGCAGCTTGTTGAGGTGCCGTTTCGGGGAACCGGCTGGGTTTACCTGGGGGAACTGGCAGGCAGATCCGGTATAAGCTACGATTCACGGCGGCTCGATCCTGAGGGGCAGAGTTTTATTTTCCGGGCCGAAAAGCCGGGTACCTATGGCTTGAAATTTTACCGCCAGGATTTTATCCGGGACTATATTGTACATGATCATGTGCAGGTGATCGCCGGCGAGCCGCTTCGGGGCTCTGACGCGCTTGACCGGGGCAGGGTAGTCGCCAGTCCCCGCTGGCCCGAAATTGACGGTACTTCCACCGGCGTTAAAACTTCATCTCCGCCTGAGGAAGCGCCGCCTGCCGGTGAAACTGTTCCTGCGGCCCCTGTTCCCGCGGGGCGGCAGCCTGAGTTTTCCGCGGCGGAAACCGGGAGCGGAGAGAGTGAAGGGGCGGGAATTCCCCTCAATGCAGGGCCTGAAGAATTAATCTCCCGTGCCCGGGAGGAGTTTGAAGCGGGGAAAACCGCTTCCGCAATCGCCGTGCTGGATGAATTTTACAGACGCTATCCTCCGGGGACTGATGAAACCTGGTGGCTTTACGGTCAGTTTTATGAAGCAAACAGTCCTGAAAGGGACATTAAGCGTTCCGTTGAATGTTACAGAAAGCTTGTCAATGAGTATCCGCAGAGCCGGCGTTATAACGAGGCAAAACGGCGGATAGCATATCTGGAACGGTATTATTTCAATATTCAATAATACAGCGGCAAGATTTTGCCTCGTCCCTTTAGTGCGGGCCTGTCGATTCGCAGGCCCGCCTTTTTCATTCTAAAAATCAATGCATAATTCTTCGAGTTTTTTAAGAATACTGTCGATGGTTTTAATATCTTTGTTTTCATGGGCTGTTTTCAGGATATGCAGAATATCTCTATCCATGAATTTTATAGTACCAGAATCGATGTTGACAGTATCGCTATTTTTTTGTTCCTTTTCCATGTTTTCATACTAAAATTTCACCATCATGGCATCTAGAATATTCTTATAGATAATAGGAGAATATTAGATTTTCAGACGTTCCGCATGTGTCCCTTCGGGCCATGAACGCAGGGAAGCCGGCGAAACGGCGCCGCTTTCGGCAGTTTGTACATGATGATAGGCTTCGGAACGAATGGCCTTGACCTGTTCATCCGTCAAATAGTCGTCAAAGGGCATCATGCGGTCGATGCAGGAATCCGGGCTGCCCGGCGGGAGAATCTCGATGATGCGGTTTGCAATTGAGGTGATAAATTCATGATCGTGTGAATTGAAGAGAAGCACCCCCGGAAAGGCGATGAGTCCTTCATTGAGCGCCGTGATCGCCTCGAGATCCAGATGGTTTGTAGGTTCATCCAGGATGAGGACATTTGCCCCGGAAAGCATGAGTTTTGAGAGCATACAGCGGACTTTTTCGCCTCCTGAAAGGACATTTACCGGTTTCAGGGCCTCGTCGCCGGAAAAAAGCATGCGCCCCAGAAAGCTGCGCACATAGGTTTCGTCCTGATCCGGGGAATAGCGGCGGAGCCATTCGGTGATTGAGAGATCCGAATCGAAGAAAGAAGAATTATCCTTGGGGAAGTAGGAAACGCTGGTGGTCTGGCCCCAGTAAAAATCCCCGGCTTCCTGTTTTTTTACCCCCGCAATTATATCGAAGAGGGCAGTCTTGGCGGCATGTTCCGCTCCCACAAAGGCGATTTTTTCTCCCTTGTTTACAAGGAAAGAAAAATCCCGCAGTACTTCTGCTTCACCGGAAGATGCGCAGAGTTTCTCCACGCGCAGCACATTGTTGCCGATCTCCCTTTCGGGCTTGAAGCCCGCATAGGGAAATTTACGGCTGGTAACCCTAAGATTTTCAAGATCCAGTTTTTCAAGGACTTTTTTCCGGCTGGTGGCCTGGCGGCTCTTGCTGGCATTGCTTGCAAAACGCTGGATAAATTCCCTTAATTCCCGTGCCTTTTCTTCCCGTTTTTTAAGCTGTTCCTTGGCCTGCCTCTGGAGCATCTGGCTCATCTGATACCAGAAGTCGTAGTTCCCCGAATACGCAGTAATTCTGCCAAAATCAATGTCGCAGATCACCGTACATACCGAATTGAGAAAGTGCCTGTCGTGTGAAACAACAATAACAGTGTTGGGAAAATCAATGAGAAATTCTTCCAGCCATGAAATGGATTCAAGATCAAGACCGTTGGTGGGCTCGTCCAGGAGGAGGATGCCGGGATTGCCGAAGAGGGCCTGCGCGAGAAGCACCCTCACCTTCTTTGATTCGTCCAGTTCGCCCATCATTTTGCCGTGATCTTCCTCATCAAGGCCGAGACCGGAGAGGAGTCTGCCTGCCTGCGCTTCGGCCTCCCAGCCGCCCAGTTCCGCAAAGTCGGCTTCAAGTTCGCTTGCCTTCATGCCGTCTTCTTCGGTGAAGTCCTCTTTGGCGTAGATGGAGTCCCGTTCCTTCTGTATGCCGTACAGTTTGGGATAACCCATTATCACGGTTTCCAGTACCGGGTAT
Organism: Treponema sp.; assembly: GCA_031258115.1. GTDB lineage: Bacteria > Spirochaetota > Spirochaetia > Treponematales > Breznakiellaceae > JAIRNJ01. Next base: position 36,759 of record JAIRNJ010000093.1, read on the forward strand.
TCCTCAAAGGCAAAGTGATCCTGTTTGAGCACCGCAATGCGCTCGTTGGCACCGATGGAAATTTCTCCCCTGTCATATTCGGTTTCGCCGGAGAGGATCTTGAGAAAGGTGGATTTTCCGGCTCCGTTGGCGCCGATGATGCCGTAACAGTTTCCGGGGGTGAATTTCAAATTGACATCTTTGAACAGAACACGCTCTCCGTAAGAGAGGCTTAAATCGCTTACTGTAATCATGAATACATAACCCTGTCGTAAAATTAGGAACTGCGCAAGAATAAAATGCCCTGCATTTTATTCTAATTGCTTACGCAATAAGGAAATAACATGACCAAACGGTCATGTTATTTCTGCGCAGATCCTTATTTCTTTTTTAAGAGTCCCAGCAGCGCTCCGAAGAGACCCTTCTTTTCTTTTTTGCCGGGAACGGAAGCCTTGATTTCTTCGCCGGCGGCAGTTTTGCCCTGAGTCCCGTCTTCGGCCTTGCCGCCGGATCTTCTTTTTTGGGGAGCCTTCGTTTCCGTTTCGCCGCGGCCCTGCGGCCTGTTCCGCCGGGGAGTATCCGCTTCGCCGCGGGGCGGCGGCTTCCGTCCGCGCTTTTTCTTCCCGCGCTTCTCATCCGCCGGGGCGCCGTGCGTTGAAGCCGCCCGGTCCGGGCCTTGTCCGCCTGCTTTTCCGGCGTATTTTTGCCTGTAATGCGCCATGCGTTCTTCAAAGCTCAGGCCCGCGAGGTCTTCGCTCTCCTGCCCGGCAGGGCGTTTTTCCTCCCGCCGCGGCTTGCGGTTTTCGCTCCGCTCCCTCGGCGGCTGGTCTCTTTCGCCGTGTCTTTCCCGGCGGACAGGCCTCCTGTCCTGCCTTCCGCGGCCCCTGCCGTCCCGGCCGAAACCGGCAAATTCAGTCCATACCCGCTGTCCCTCGCTCTTGTCTTCACCCTGCAAATCTTTCCCCGAAATCAGGGCCGGGATCTTCTTGCCGATGTATTTTTCTATAGCGGGGAGTTCGTAGACATCCTGTTCGCTGGCCAGGGTTATCGCCTTGCCGGTTTTCCCTGCCCTGGCAGTGCGGCCGATACGGTGTACATAGTTTTCGGCTTCCACCGGAAGATCGTAGTTGATGACCAGGGCAAGCCCTTCAATATCCAGCCCCCGCGCCGCCACATCGGTAGCCACCAGGAAACGGGTCTTTCCTGCCTTGACATCGTCAATGATCCTCAGCCGCTGTTTCTGGGGAAGGTCGCCGATGATGAACTCCGCATCTATCCCGTTCATCCGGAGCCGTTTTGCCACAATTTCCGTGTAACGCTTGGTGTTACAGAAGATGATGGCGCTTTCGGGCTTTTCCTGCTGCAGGATACCGAGAAGGATGCGTATTTTTTCACCCGAAGGAACATGGTAGAGAACCTGTTCCACCTCGTCCACCGTAACCGTTTCCGGTTCAATCTCGATTTCAAAAGGGTCTTTGGTGTACTCCCAGGCCAGATTCTTTACCCAGGCATTGAGGGTGGCGCTGAAGAGCATGGTCTGCCGTCTGTCTACCGGAGGCACCACCTTGATAAGCTTGCGGAGATCCGGATAGAAACCCATGTCGAACATCCGGTCCGCTTCATCAAGGATGAGAAAGGCAAGATCCATCAGGTTCATGTGTCCCGATTTGTTCAAATCCAGAACCCGGCCGGGAGTACCGACAAGGATCTGAACATTTTCCCGGAGAAGCTGCTGCTGCTGTACATAACCCACGCCGCCGTAAAAGCTGCCTATTTTGAAGGGGAGATACTTCCCCAGCACTTTTGCCTCTTCTTCAACCTGAACCGCCAGTTCCCTGGTGGGCACCATGATGATGGCCTTCTTTCCCTTGAGAGACTCTTCCGTAAGGAGCCGCTGAAAGATGACGACAAGAAAAGCGGCGGTTTTGCCTGTTCCGGTTTGAGACTGGACATAGAGATCCTGACCTGTAAAAGCGTGTTTTATAACCTGTTCCTGGACGGGCATGCAGTTGATGTATCCGGCCTCTTCAATACCCCGCTTAAGATCCCGATGCAGATTTAGTTCGTTAAATTCCATGTTTTGTTTCTATTATAGCCGTTTTTGCCGGGAGTGGATAGTAGACCGGCAGCCGGTTATTTGAATTCGACATTGCCGTGAGTTTTGGGATTTTCCCCTAAGGCGTCATCGTAAAACCATAGAGAGCTCTGGTCAAAGGCCCGAAAAAAGGTTAGAATTAATATTATTCGAGCTTAATTAACATAACGGAGGAGAGTATGAGTATCATTGAATATGTGGAGGCGAGAGAGATTCTCGATTCCCGCGGAAATCCGACTGTGGAAGTGGATGTTCATCTGGAAGACGGTTCAACAGGAAGGGCCGCGGTTCCTTCCGGGGCTTCTACCGGCGACTATGAAGCGGTGGAACTGAGAGACGGAGACAAGGGCCGCTATCTGGGGAAGGGAGTTCTCAAGGCTGTTGATAACGTAAACAATGTCATAGCGCCCGAACTTCAGGGTATGGATGCCCTTGAACAGGTAGACATCGATCAGACCATGATCGAGCTTGACGGGACGGAGAACAAGAGCAAACTGGGCGCCAACGCCATTCTGGGTGTGTCCATGGCTGCCGCCCGTGCGGCCGCGGATTTCCTCGGTATTCCCCTGTACAAGTACCTGGGCTCTTTCCACTCCAATCTGCTCCCCGTGCCCATGGCCAACATCATCAACGGGGGCAAACATTCGGACAACAAGATTGATTTTCAGGAATTCATGGTCATGCCCGTGGGCGCCGAAACCTTAAGGGAAGCGGTACGCTGGACGGCGGAAGTATTCCACAGCCTCAAGAAACTGCTCCACGATGCGGGAAAGAATACCGCAGTCGGTGATGAAGGCGGTTTTGCGCCGGATATCGGTAACGAGGAAGCCCTGGAATTTATCATGAAGGCCATTGAGAAAGCAGGTTACAAACCCGGCGATCAGTTCGGCATTGCCCTGGACTGCGCCAGTTCCGAACTCTTTGGCGAAGGCGACAAGAAAGGCTACAAGTTCTGGAAGTCCAACCCCGGCAAGCTCTTTAGCGCCGACGAGATGATCGAAATCTACACCGGCTGGGTGAACAAGTACCCCATCATCTCCATTGAAGATCCTCTGGATCAGGATGACTGGGACGGCTATGTAAAGCTTACCAGGAGCCTGGGTTCCAAAGTCCAGATCGTGGGCGACGATTTCTTTGTTACAAACACAAAACGGCTTGAGAAGGGCATCGCCATGGGCGCCTGCAACTCGATCCTTATCAAGGTGAACCAGATCGGCACAGTTACCGAAACCTACGAGGCCGTCGAGATGGCAAAACGGGCAGGTTATACCGCGGTAGTATCCCACCGCTCAGGGGAAACCGAGGACAGCTTTATCGCCGACCTTGTAGTGGCCCTTGAAACCGGACAGATCAAGACCGGCTCCATGAGCCGTACCGACCGGATCTGCAAGTACAACCAGCTTATGCGTATCGAAGACCAGCTTGAAGGCATCTCCCGCTATGCGGGCAAGAAAGCCTTCTACAGCATCAAAAAATAGATACGCCATCCCTTAGGGCAACGCTGATTCGTTGCGAAGGGTACATACCCCGGCCCCTTGGGGCGGAACCAAGGGTATGTACCCTGAGTCAAATACCTTATGAGAACAACATACCCCGTCCGCTTGCCTCCCCCGCGAAGCGGGTTCTTGGGTTGTTGCCGCGCAAGCGGTTCTATACGCCCGGAACCTTAAAAAACATGGGTGACAGACGCCTTTTGGCGCCGGTCACCCATGCATTTAG
>JAIRNJ010000142.1 GCA_031258115.1 Treponema sp.
CGATCTCCTGTCGCGCAGTTATTCATGGAGGGTGGAAAATGCGCGGGCCTGGTGATGAAATCCGGCGAGGTATTAAAAGCCCGGCAGGTGATCATCGCCGCGGGAACGGGAACCCGCGCCCTCTGCCGCAGCGCCGGTCTTGATGTGCCGGTGTTTTCCTCAAAAGCCGAAAGCATGGTTACTGAGGCTATGGCTCCTTTTTTACATGCCTATTATTCATCGGCGGCTTTTTTTGCCGAAGCCCACAGCCAGAATTCAGAGACGACGATCCTCTGCGCCTCACAAAGCCCGTTCGGCAATCTGCTGCTTGCCGAAACCACCAAGCCTCCGGCCTGGATAAAAGAGGAGTATCAGGACGCAACGTCACTAGGCCACATCTACAGGCTTCGGGAAAAAGCCCTGCGTTTTTTTCCGGCCCTGAAAAAGGTACAGATCCTCCGCTGCTGGGTAACCGCCTCACCGTATACCGAAAGCAACGAACCGGTACTAGCAGTTTGTTGCGCTTCGCGCTTAAAACCCCAAAAAATCGTCGATTAGGCGATTTTTTACCTTGCAAACTGCCAAAGCAGCCCGTTTATCGTGGTTTTTTTGGCACAAAGTGCCGAAAAAACCTACAAGTGCAACAGGCTGCTAGGCCGGAGCGGCGTTGAAGGCATCATTCTCATGGCGGGTTTTAAGAGTTCGGTTATCATGTCCGCCGTGGCGGGAGCCATAGTGCGGGATCTGGTCTTGTGCGGCAGATGCGGCTACGATCTTTCGCCTTTCACATCCCAGATCAGCTGCGTGGAATGAACTGTTATAGAGCGGGGCGCTTAACGTGATCCATGCCTTTGCGCTGCCCTGTAAATCCAAATTCCTAAAAATATCTGATAACCCTGGGCTTGGGGTCCATAGTGGCCATCAAGGTAGAATCAAAGCAGTGCTTTAGAAGCGTGAATTTCAGTTCTCTGTGTTCCGGTACATCCCATAGGTTTTCAAATTCTCCCGGATCGACTTTTAGATCGTAAAGTTCCCCCAATTCCTCGCCGTGATGAACCGCGATTTTATAACGCCCGTCAAAGTATATGGATACATACTTTTCGTGGATACCTTTCATCGCATTGTAGTACTCGCTGTAAATATGGGATTTGCCGGTGTGAGGGGGCGTCTTACCCGTAAGAACCGGTACCAGGCTTTTCCCCTGCATGTAATAGGGAATCTCCATACCGCAGAGTTCTAGGAGCGTAGGCGCCAGATCGACCAGCTCCGTGAGACCGGTACAGTGCAGGCCGCTCTTGATACGGCCTTCCCAGAGGAACAAAAGAGGTATATGCAGGAGTTCTTCATACACATAACACCCCTTCCAATAAAGGCCATGATCGCCAAGCATTTCTCCGTGATCGCTGTGATAGAGAATGATGGTATTTTCATATTGGCCTGTCTTTTTCAGAAAAGCGATGATCCCTTCAACTTTACGATCGATTAATTCAATTTGAGCATAATAATCCGCGATGAACTGTCGTTTGTCGGCATCGCTGGTAGTTTTATAACAGGGACCCGTACCATTCTGACCGCCATGCTCATAGTCAAAACGCTGGAAAGGAGGCTTGCCATCCAATTCCCCTTCCCGGTATTTTGGCAGCGGAATTTTTTCTGAATCGATTCTGTCCCGGTAGGCTTTTGGCGGATCGAAGGGAGGATGGGGATCAAAAATATTGATACTCAGAAGCCAGGGAGACTCGCCGCAGGTTTCGATAAAATACTCCGCCCGTTCAAAAGCCCATGTCGCTTGATGATAAGACTCGTCCATCCCGCCTTTTCCGGACGGCAGGATTTTTTTCCAGGGACTAAGCTGGGGATCACTCTGATTCTTTCCATCGCCAAGACAATAGACTTCGCTCCAGTCTATCCCTTTTGCCTTAAGCCAATCCTGGTACGCATGACCTTGTTCCCAGTCATCATGGGGATGTTCACTCCATTCAAAAAAACCATAGCCATCATCAGGCCGTACTTCTACTATTTCCTCAGCAGCAGACAGATGCAGCTTACCGACCAGGCCGCATTTATATCCCTGTAAAGCAAATAATTTTGTCACCAAAATTTCATCAGAAGGAAAGTATTCGTTGCCATTACGGCATACTCTGGTAGTTTTTGGGTAACGGCCGGTTAAAAAACTCGCACGACTGGGGGTACAAACCGGGCATTGGGTATAAGCCCTGGTAAAAACCGCTCCCTTGGCAGCCATTTCATCCAGTGCCGGAGTACGAATAATGGGATTCCCCAGGGCTGTGATGGTGTCATAACGCTGTTGATCCGCACAAATCCATAACACATTCGGTTTCTTCATGAGTTCCTCCATCCCGGCGTTAGATTCATGGCTTGGGTACAGGTAAAACAGGCTTTGGAAAAGTTTCTGTTAATAATCGTAGAGCTTAAGCAGGGAAAAATCCCGGTTACAAAGCACAGTATGATCATATGCCTTTTTTATCAAGGCACTTTGCATTTCTTTAACGTCCTCTTTACCCCAAAGGTTACGGTATTCATCAGGATCTTGTTTATGGTCGTAAAGCTCTCCGTATTCCTGACCGTGATATACCACCAATTTATAACGGCCGTCATAATACATGGTCGCAAAAATATCTTCGTGGCAGTGATAGAGGCTGGAGTAGTATTCGCAGTAGACTGCATCCTTGTGGTGGTGGATGTTCCCTTCTCCTTTCAGGATAGATCCAAGGCTTTTACCCTGCATGGCCGGTGGAATATCCATACCACAGAGCTCCAAGATGGTGGGAGCCACATCTACCAGTTCCACCAGCGCATTGGATATAACACCCTGGCCGACAAGTCCGGGACAGGAGAAAATCAAAGGGATATGTACAATCCCTTCATAAAAATAGGCGCCCTTCCAGTAAAGACCGTGGTCACCGTTCATTTCTCCATGATCGCTCATAAAAATGATGAGGGTATTTTCCCGCATACCTTGGGCATCAAGATAATCGATGAGCCGCCCAAGCTGATCGTCAATCAGTTCGATTTCCGCATAATAGTCACGGAATTTTTCCCGCTTGTCATCATCCGACAGGGAAGAAATGGGATCGGTAGCTCCGTTCTGACCGCCGGCAACATAATCCTTCTGCTGATGCGGAGGCTTATTGTCAAGTTCCCCATCTTTCCAGAGAGGAAGCGGCATGTCCTCAATTCGGAGACGGTCTTTATATTCTTGAGGAGGGTCCAGGGGCGGATGAGGATCGAAGGGGTTTATGCTGATAAGCCAGGGCTTGTCTTTGCGATCGTCAATAAAACGGATAGCTTCTTCGACACACCAGGTGGTTTGATGGTATTTGGCCTCTATACCTATTTCTTTGCCTGAAAATCCTTCCGACTGAATTGGCGGCCAGGAAGACATACTGAGGTAGCGGCCTTTGTATGCTTTTGCCCAATCGACTCCTTTTGCCTTAAGCCAATCCTGATAGTGATTTATCCCATAGTTCCAATCATCGTGAGGATGATGGCTCCAGCGCATGAAGCAATAACCGTCATCGGTTCTCCTTTCCATGCGTCCCCGGGCGGAGGTCAGGTGCAGTTTTCCGGTAAGACCGCAGTCATAGCCGGCGTCTGCCAACATTTTGGTAATTAGAACCTCATCCTTTGAAAAGTATTTGTTTCCGTTGTAACAGACCTTAGTAGATCGGGGATAACGGCCGGTTAAAAAACTAGCCCTGCTGGGGGTGCAAACCGGATTCTGGGTATAAGCCCGGGAAAAGGCCGTTCCTTCCCTGACCAGCCGGTCTATATTCGGCGTATTGATGGTCTTATTCCCCAGGGACGAAACCGTATCCCAGCGCTGCTGATCAGTACAAAACCACACTATATTAAGGGGCTTTACAGGATCTCTGTCAGGCATATTCATGTCCTTATGCTGAAAATGATCCGCCGGCATACGCCGGGGAGGTTTTATTCAGAACTTAACGCACCAAGGGATAATCCCCGCACAAAATACTTACGAATCGCTACCCCGAAGATAAGT
>JAIRNJ010000240.1 GCA_031258115.1 Treponema sp.
CTACCACTACTGATGGGATAGTCCAAGGGATGAGAAAAAGCCCCCGGAAGATGTTTCTCCCGCATATTCCCTGGTTTAAAAGCAGAGCAATGGAGAAACCCAGAACAAACTGGATGCTCACAGTAAAAAAAACAAAAATGAAAGTCGTTTTGAAATAACCAAAAATCTCGGCCTCTCTGAAAATACCCGCATAATTTTCAAAATTATTCCATGTAGGATGATTAAGAGAGTTGATGGTATAGTCACAAAAACTGACGTATATGCCTTTTAATATAGGAAAGAATACAGTAATACACAATACCAGTATGGCGGGGATTACCAGAAGCATTGCAAACACCTTATCAGGAATAAAAAATCTTCTGCTCATTACGCCTGCTCTCTGCATTTTATCCCCACCTTAAATACTGTTTATTTTTTGTCGTACAAAGTATGAATCTTGGCCTGCGTGTCTCTCATAACCACGTTGACATCTTCTTTCTGAGCAAGCCTAGTCAACGCATCACTGAGCAATTTGTCCGCATCCATAAAATGTAGGCTATATGGGAGGTAACGCCCACTTTTAATAGCATCAACACATGTCAGAATTATTGGGTCCTCAACGTTTGAGAACACTTCAGTCATAACGCTTTTCCGGCTGGAGAGTTTACCCTGGTTACCCTTGTAGAGGATATCCAGGACTTCAGAACCGGTCATGTGGGCAAGAAACCTTCCCATAGCGGGCATCTTATCATCGCCGCAACTCTTGAATACAATAATACTTTGTTCAGTGAGGTAACCATGACCGTCAGGACCTTTTTCCCTGGGGATAACCATGGTTCCAAGATTTTTATAAAATTCGTCTTTGTCGGGTGCGGCTTGGGCCATCGCCGAAGCTGCCATTCCTCCCAGATCCCAAAAGAAACCAATGACTCCCTGGCCGAAAAGGTTACGCAGATCATAAAAAGAAGAACCCACAGGAGACAGGCCGTCAGTATAAAGTTTCTGTATAACCGTAAAAGCTTTAATGGCAGGTGGATTGGTTAAGTTGACTTTTTGGGATGCATCCAGGAGATCACCACCGTATCCCCAAAGCATGGGCATAACATTGTATCCATCGCCGGCCATAGCCCCACCGGAAGCCGGAAGGGCAAACCCATAAAGCTTATTACCTTTTGTATCCTTGTCAAGAGATGAAATTTTATAAGCTGCCGCTATCAGTTCATCCAAGGTTCGGGGAAGCGTGGTAATACCGGCTTTTGCAAGAAGAGTTTTATTATAATACAAAATATAAAAAGAATTGAGCCAAGGCAGGCCAACGAGGTCACTGTTAACTGTCAAGCTGTCCAGGGCGCCGGGATAATAATCATCAATGATGGTTTTATCGATAAATTTACGGGTGTCCCGCAGGGCTCCGGTGGCGCTGAACTGAGGCACCCATTCATTTTTTGCCCTGATTGCATCAGGTGCATTGCCTACAGCGCCCGCAATGAGTAACTGATCCAGGTAATTGGCATAGGGCATGGAAAAAGTCTCTATATCAATATCGGGATTCTTCGATGTAAAGCTGTCAATACATTTCTGGTAGATAGGTTGCAAAACATCTTCCGCCAGGGCCCAATCACCATATACAATCTTGATGCGTTTTGCTCCGCCTCCACTATCTACTTTCCCTTCACCACTACCTCCGGCATAAATTACTGCGGAAAACACAATGTGAAAAATCGCTAAAAACAAAAATGTTCTTTTCATCTCTGTCCCCCTAAAAAATCATCCCAGGATCAAACCGCACATGGCCAACGGCCCGCTTTTGATCTCAGGGGTTTTACAAATACCACCCTTCCATGCCAATGGGTTAACAAAAGAAAACCCCGCTCCCGGTGAGCACATGTTCAAGAACCTCATCGCAATAGGAACATACGCCGCATTTCCTGCCGCAAGAACTTACTGTGGTAAACCAGTCTTCGGGGAAAAGCTGATTTGAAAGCATCATCGAATTCAGCTCACCTGAATAACAAGGCTCCATGAGGTCTGTCAACGCCCCGGGATGGAAACCCGATGCATAGGCCTCTAAAACCAGCCAGGGATTCTGGTGCATCCTCGTGGCGAGTTTTACCACAGGAAAGAAATCTTTATAGTGATAAAGATCCTCTGGGCGGACCCAGGTTGCCTGAAGGATGTACTTCCAGTTACGGCGATCTTTCATGAGCCTACGGCAATTCGGTTCTGCCTGGCCGGGTATGTTGTCCGTCTTCCCTATTTCAGTCTCATGAGACACCATGTTGTCGTGGAAAAGCTGGACGGAACAATCGTAAAGGCAACCGGAATTGGCAAGCATTATTATCACCTTTCCGCTGGCGTCAGCCCATTCGCTGAGTTCCTTTATGCGTGAAAAATCCCGGTTGTATTCCCGCTGCATGTTATATTCATCAAAAAAATCACTCACATATTCCATTGCCTGAACAGTCCCGATCTTCATGTTCACCGAGGCCCGGGTCTTTATACCTTCACACTTCTTTTTTATTATCTCAGCGATAAAAGGCGAGCAGGAAGTTACGGTATCCGGTTTTGCGCCGATGCTTTCAAGCCGGTCGATAACGGAAAGCACATATCGGGAAAGATAACGGCTGACGGACAACCCACCGTAACAACTGGCATTGAAAAGCAAATTCAATTTTATCCCCATTTGCTTCAGCGCCGTGAGGTCACGTTCAATATCTTCCTGTACACCCCAGTTATTCCAGCCGTTTTTATCCCCCAGAGCGGCCCTTCCTGAGGGTGTGTTCAACCAGGGAAAGTAAACGGAATCAACAGAATATTTGAAATGTTCCACCATGGAGAGGAAGTCAAAATCCTCATCACTTTGGCGGTAGCCGATTTCAAAACACGGCAGATTCTTATTCATCATCTTTACCGAGTCCCATACCGCTGGAAGATCCCTTTTCGTTCCCGTAATTGGAAGTCTTGTTATAGGTTATATAGTCGCTGTAATCTTCCACTCTTCCCTTGTCTATGTACTGTTCCTTCACAAGGGGGGCGATTTGATCCTCGTTTCTGTGATCCACCCGCCAAG
>JAIRNJ010000279.1 GCA_031258115.1 Treponema sp.
CAATTCTCATTAGTTTTAAATATTGAACATTTATTTTAAATTTTACAATACCGGTTATTGCCAAATTATCCAATTAATAGTATCATGAGCCATTCCCAGAAGCTGAAGCTTTGGGAAAGCTTCTCATTATTCAACATATTAACCAAAGGTGAGGCCATGTACTATATTATTCCGCAGTTATGCGACGAAATAAAACTTCCAAACATGTTTCAGGTAAAGCAGCTTTTTGATCCCCGTAAAATAGAAAGCGCTAAAATTCCCGCCGCAGTTTTTACCGAACTATCTCGTCCAGAGTTTGCCGACAGGATACACCCGGGGATGCGGGTTGCCATTACCTGCGGGAGCCGGGGGATCAATAATATCGCCCTAATCACCAAAGCCATCGTTGATTTCGTAAAATCGAAAAACGCCCATCCCATTATCATCCCTGCCATGGGAAGCCACGGGGGCGCGACCGCCGGGGGGCAGAAGGCATTAATTGAAGGATACGGTGTCACGGAAGCATATGTCGGCTGCCCCATCGTTTCTTCTATGGAGACTGTGGTTGTCGGTGTCAGTGAAGAAGGGCACCTGGTCCGAATCGATAAAAACGCCGCCGAATCGGACGCCATCATCCTGGCAGGGAGGATCAAGACCAATACGGATTTCCGGGGGCCCTTTGAAAGCGGCCTGATGAAGATGATGGCCATCGGCCTGGGAAAACGGGAAGGGGCCGGTATCTGCCACGAGACGGGATTCGCCCGGATGCACCACATGGTTCCCCTCTTTGCCCGGTGCATCCTGAAAAACGCGCCCATCGCCCTGGGTTTGGCGATCATGGAAAATGCCTATTATGAAACCTGCAAAATCACCGCCCTGCTTCCCGGTGAAATTGAAGAACAGGAGCCGGTGCTTTTAGAAGAAGCCCGGCAGCACCTTCCCCTGATTCTCTTTAAGGATGCCGACGTCCTGGTGATCGACCGGATAGGCAAGGATATCAGCGGGGACGGCATGGACCCGAATATCACCGGGACAAGCCCCTGTTCACCCCATGTCACCGGGGGCCTGAACGCCCGGCGGACGGTTATCCTGGACCTGACGGAAGCAACCCACGGAAGCGCCTTCGGTATGGGGGCGGCTCATGTCATAACCCGCCGGCTCTTTGACAAGATCGATTATGAGGCGACCTATATCAACGCCATAACTTGTACGGTATTAGACTTTGTCAGGATTCCCTGTATCCTTGACACGGATAGACAGGCGATCCAGTTGGCCCTAAGAACCTGCAACGGTATTGACAGGCAGGCGGGCCGGATCATCCGAATTGCCGACAGCGTACATACGGAAAAAATCCTGCTCTCCGAAGCCATGATGGAAGAAGCGGAGAAAAATCCCGCAATCGAAATTCTCTCCGCCCCGGAACCCTGGCCTTTTAATCAGGAAGGAAATTTATGGTAAGCGGCAATCCCGAAACCAGGCGGCCCCGTATTGGTATTACCGCAGGAGATCCTTCGGGGATCGGCCCTGAAATTACCGTTAAAACCCTGGCTCACGGGGATGTATACGGCCGCTGTATCCCTGTGGTGCTGGGGGACACTTTGGTTTTGGAAGACGCCCTGAAAGTGACCGGCCGCAAACTCCGCCTTCGCCGCATTGAAGAGCCCGGGGAAGCGGCGGGCATATTCGGGACGGTGGAGTATATCGAATCCGGTGTCATCACCCGGAAGACAGATTATGCTTACGGGGTACTGGGCGCCAAATCGGGGGAAGCGGCTTTTCAGTATATCCGTTTGGGAATCGATCTTGCCCTTAAGGAAGAAATCGGCGCAGTGGTAACCTGTCCCATCAATAAAGAAGCGATTCATTTGGCCGGCTACGATTTTGCGGGGCATACTGAAATTTTCGCCCATTACACCCATACGAAAAACTACGGGATGCTCCTCTCCGGCGGAACCTCACCCGGCGGCGGACTTAAGGTGATCCATGTTACTACCCATGTTTCCATGCGCCGCGCCTGCGATCTTATCAACGAAGACCGGGTGTACCGGACGATAGGTTTAGCGGACACGGCATTGCGAATGATGGGTTTGGAAAGACGCAGAATTGCTGTTGCGGGACTGAATGCCCACGCATCGGAAAACGGCCTCTTTGGAGATGAGGAGGCCAAAAGCATTATTCCGGCGATTAACCGGGCGAAGGCGGAGGGCTTTGATGTTTCAGGCCCCCTGCCGCCGGATACGGTTTTTGTGAAAGCCCTGGGCGGCGCCTTCGACATCGTGGTCGCCATGTACCACGATCAGGGCCATATCCCCTTCAAACTCTGCGGATTCAGGATGGACGGGGCTACCGGGCTTTTTACCCGGGTGAGCGGCATCAATACTACCATCGGGCTTCCCATCATACGGACTTCGGTGGATCACGGTACCGCTTTTGATAAGGCGGGTAAAAACGAAGCCAGCGAGGAAAGTCTCCTGGATGCCCTCAGCATGGCGGTGACCATGGCAGGAAACCGGGAGAAGCGATAGCATGAGGCGCCATGCCCGGCGGGCGGTCTTTTACAGATAGAGCCCAACGCCGATGCTTAAATAGAAACCTGTTGATTTGGGGTATTCAGGCGTATCGATAAACGACCAGGAATATTCGGTACCCGAATTGGGTTTTCCGTCAATATTGGTGTAGAAAGAGTAGACAAGCCCCACATTTCCGAAGATCCGTACAGGTAAGGGCAGACTTTCCAGGGTATGATCCGCGCCGATCTGGAAGATGTGCTGCCACCGGTAGGCTCCGTCCTTGAGAAAGAATTTTTTCAACTCCGGCTTATTGCTCCGGTTGCCTCCGTCGGCATCCAGCTCGGAAAACCAGGAACTCCCGTCCACCTGACCGGAACCGTGTTCCGCTCCGTGGCGGATCATCTGGTACTGGAAATGAGCCTTGGTGTTTACCGTAGGCATTGCATCTACACGGAAGAGAAGTTCATCGGAATTGGGGTTGAGGTAGTAACCCAGGGGCGTGCCCATACTGCTGTACTTGCTCTCCATCGGCATGGGCTCATTCTCGTAACCCGGATTGTACCAGGGGACAAAGAGACGATGATGGGTATAGGTATAGGGTTCAATCTTTGTGTACAAGAGGGAAGCCGAAGCAAAGGGCAGCCACGGGATAACGATTTTGCTCCCCGCCTGTAAGGCAAAGGTCTGGCGGTCATATTTAAATATATCCGTTATCATGCCGGGATCTATGTCGTCACCAAAAAAGGAAAACCAGAAGCTTCCGATTCCGGGACTCTGTAACCTGAGATTTGCAAAGATTCCCATGTTATCGAAATCTCCGATGCTGTCCTGGTAGAGAAAGTTATTTTTTACCGGGAAAATATAACCCGGTTCAAAACGTTTGGAATAGACAACATTGGTACCGATGCCGGCATGGAAGAAGTTGCGGAAGTTGTACTCTACCATTTCCATGGAAAAGAGATTCTGCGAAGCCCAGGCGGAGGTCTTTAGATCATCCCGGAAATCGTACTCCAGCGCTCCTGTTATGGCGGAGGCGCTGAACCAGTAGACCGGATTGAAACTTGTTTCTATCGCCACAAAAGGCTGGGCGGTACCGTTAAAAACAATGCTGCGGCCTTCCGCCATGGAGGCCCATTCCCGGCGCATTCTGCCGAAACGCCATGTGATTACATCGGAGAAGATGCCTCCCGACATTTCACCCAGGAAGTGGGGGGCTATGGAAAATTTATCGGGCCAGGGCTGAAAGCCGCCGGCGTCAATTTCGGCGGGAAAGAAAACGGCGCCGTCCCAGTACTTGCGGTATGTATAGGGAATGTACGCGTCAGGTTCGTCCCAGATTTTCATCTTCCGGTTGAAGTGCCCCTTGACAGGATCGTCGGTAAAGCCTTCATAAAAGGTGTTGTAGTCTTCTCCCAAAAGCCGCCGGGGAGCCAGTGTGAGGTGTCCCACAAAAATAAAACCGTAGGAAAAAGATTTTCCCACGTCTCCTGTTGTATAAACGGTAATAAGATTGTCGGTAGCTACAGCATTATCCCTGTCGCCGGAATACACGGCGCTTGCCAGGGAAAAACGTCCGCCGGCGCCTATGTCCGCATTCCAGGGAATATTTAAAGGACTTACCAGCCGGTCAATCGTATAGGCGCCCTTCTGCCAGTCAAGGCCCTCTTCGGAACGGGAGTACTTCTTCCTGGTGTTTTCGAGAATCCGCCTTTCCGTATCGCTTAGAAGATCCGGATCGGACGCAGTAATACTGTCAATTGCAGCAAGAACCTGGTTGCGGGTATAGGGTTTTGCCCCCGGCATGGGGAGGAGAAGCCCCCGGATCTGGGCGTTTTCAAGAATTGCATAGACAGGATCTTCCAGTGAAACTGAAATATGGGACTGTGAGTACAAATGAGTGTTTAAGACAAGAACCGTAAAAAACATGATTATTCGGAAAATAAAGGTCTGTGTTCTATTAAGACTCATAATACTCAATTAATTCCTCCGGCATTTGCGGCAATGCCGCTTCCTTCAGGTCATTGACATAAAACCTGTTTTTTTCATAATAATTAAAAGAATGAGAAAATGCAATATACTTGTCTTTTTGTCCCTCTTTTATACGGCATTACTCGGCGCCCTGCCTGCCCAGAAGCTTGTTTATCCGGGGGAATGGCCCTATGAGGCCCTTAAAATCCTCTCCATGGAACAGCATACCCTGTTTTTTTCAAGCTATGCCCTTTCCGTTGCCCAGTTCCGGGCCATGCTGGCAGACCTTGATGAGGAAACCCTTTCGGAAAGCGGCAGGGAGCTTTACGAAAAACTCCACTCCTGGCTTGAGGGCCCCTCCCTGGTGTCCTTTGAATACGGGCCTCTGGCCATTGAGGGCTGGCCGGCCGTTCAGACTGAATTCTATGTCCGCAGCAACAAAAATATCGACTGGATCACCACAAACCGGGATCGAAATCCTTTCATTGTAATTCCCGCGGCCATATCGGTTTCCCCCTGGGTAACACTGGAACTGGATTTTGAAGCCGCCCAGAACTATAATACGATTTATAAAGATGACAACTACACCAACTTCCCCCTGCCGGATCCCAACTACAATATGCCCCGCCGGGCATACCTTGCCCTGGGCTATCCTTTTACGGAAAAGATCGGCGTCCAGTTCAGGATGGGAATCGGGGAGGAATTTTACGGTGATACCCATACGGGGAGCATCATCCTTTCGGATTACATGAAGGATATCAGTTACGGAAAGTTCAGTTTCTACTCCCCTGTCATCGCCTGGACTTCCAATATAATGCAGCTTTCCGTGGACAAGTACTTTTACTACCATACGCTGGAGGCCAGACTGCTGCGGCGTTTTACCATCTCCTATCTTGAAGGACTCATGGTAAACGCTCCTCTGGAACTGCGTTTCCTCAATCCGGTGATGATCTATCACAGTTTTGCCGCATATTCGGAATACGGGGAGTACAACCGCGGCGATCCGGATCAGTTTATTGATGATGAAGATTCCCGCGTGTCAAGTTTTTTTGCGGCCAAGGCCGAATTTGAACCGCTGAGCAATATCCGTCTCTACGCGCTCTGGGCCCTGAATGAACTGCAGACCCCCCAGGAGAGAAGGGATGATCCTGAAGTGCTCCGTGCGGACAGCATGGGTTTTCAGCTCGGTACGGAATTCCAGTTTCCCCATGCCGGCGGATACTGGCTTCTCGGCGCCGAAGGAGTTTACAATTCACCCTTCTTCTATGTTTCCAAAGACAGCCGCTGGTCTTTCTATAAACCCGCAACCGCAAAAAGCGGCTCGATCCGTAACTGGATAGGAAGTCCCTTCGGCCCCGACTCTGCGGCCGCCGTCCTCTGGGGAGGCTACAAAACCACTTCATGGTCGCTTACAGGCAATTTTCTGTTCAGCGCCAGCGGAGAGCGTTCGGGACTCGATATTTTTGATACCGACACCTACCATCCCTGGCGCAGCAAAAACCATGACGAGGTGTTTCTCTTCAGCCCCACGGGGATTGCGTACTACACATGGCAGCCGAGCCTAAAGGCGGCATGGTCTCCCAGGGACTGGCTCAGCCTTCAGTTGATGCTGGGCTATTCGGTGGTGCAGAACCATGCCCACCGGCAAGACAGACTGGAACACGGTTTTGAGGGAAGCCTGTCGGTGAGGATTGCCCCGAACATCATTCATGCCCGTTACGGAAAGGAAGAGGGCCTTAAGGTCCGGAGATAAACATGGTAGTAATTCTGCGGAAACACGTGCTGTTTTTTTTGCTTGCAACAATCGGGGGGAATCTTTATTCGCTTCCCGCCCAGAAAATTCTCCGGAGCGGAGATCCGGTTTACGATGCCCTGACTTCCCTCAGCATGGAAGAGGCAAAGGTCTTTGGCGACGGCTCCCTTATTACCGCGGCCCAGGCCCTTCAGATTCTTGAGGCTCTCGACAGAGACAGTCTCTCTGTGCCCGGCCGCGCACTCTACGACAGTACCCTTGAGTACCTGAACGGGGACGGTTCCTTTTCCCTTAAAAACGATGTTTTAAGTTTTGCCGTTGATCCGGCCCTTCAGCCCGAGATCTACTACAAAACCAATGAGGCCCTGCCCTGGATCTACGACCGTTACGAAAGAGAACCCTTTATCAGTCTGCCGCTGCGTTTCGGCCTTGCCTCTTATGTCGCTCTGGAAACGGATGTGTACTTTGGCGAAAACCGCATGCTTTCCAATGCCCACGACAACTACTTCAACTTTCCCCTGGACAAGAGCATTGACGGTGTTCAGCCCATAGACACCAACATGCCCAAGTTTGCCTACATCAGCGCGGGTTTCCCTTTCAGCAAAAAATTCGGCGTCAACTTCAGGCTGGGACTGGGGGATAACCGGGCAGGACGCACGGAAACGGGGAGCATCATCCTTTCGGATACCATGAAAGGTACGAGTTTTGCCGCTCTCAATTTCTATTCTCCCTGGATTGCCTACTCCGCAGAAGTCCTGCAGCTTGAGGTACTGAAGTATCTTTATCTCCATCATTTTCAAATTCAAATATTTAACAGAGTTAATGTTTCCCTTTTTGAAGGGGTAATGGTAAACGCGCCGCTTGAACTCCGCTACTTTAATCCTGCCGCTATCTATCACGGCTTTACCGCATGGGAAAGCTACGACGGCTACAATGCGCAGATTGAAGGTTCCAATGACAATTACCAGGAGCGTAATTCCCGAATCGGTTCCCTGCTGGGACTTTACTTTGACGTCCGGCCCTGGAAGTACGGCAGGTTCTACGGCCTTTATGCCATGAACCAGTTCGAGATACCCAGCGAGCGTGAAAACAGCGATTCTACGGTTCCCGACGGCATGGCTTTTCAGGCAGGGTATGAGGGGAAACTTCCGCTGGAATCAGGCTACCTCAGCTTCGGTCTTGAGGGGATCTACACGTATCCCTATATGTACATCCTTTCAGGCCGCGGCTGGTCTTACTACCGGGAATCCCTGGAGGTGAGCAACCCGCCGGTACGGGAATGGGTCGGTTCCCCCTTCGGGCCGGACAGCATTGCCGGTACAATCTGGGGAGGCTATGAAACGGAACTGTGGTTCGTAAAGCTTTCCTACCTCTGTCTTGCCCAGGGGGAAAATTCCAGCCCCTCGATCTTTGAACTGCCGGGAAACGAATTCTATTCCAACAGCAGGGAAGAGATGGAGAAGACAAGCCCTTCGGGAACCGCGGCGCTCAGCCACAGAATCACTGTTGAAGGCTCCTGGACTCCCGAAAAATGGCTCAGGGTGTATATCAGGCCCGCATATCAGGTGGTACAGAACTATGCTCACGAGAAAGGCAGGCTGGAACAGGGCTTTGAACTGAGCCTGGGAGCCTGTTTCAAACCCATGTATCTTGTCAAAAAACGGTGAGGGCCGCCAAACAAGCGGAATTGGCTTGTATATGAGGCCGCCATTGTAGATGGGGTGCTCAGATGGAAACATGAACTTTGCAAAACATCGTGAATTATGAGTTTATGCCCCAGGTTCCGGCGTTTCACATGAGTTTTCATATTCGGGAAGACACCTGCCGGGAGGTAGTATTGACCGATGCGCTGGGAATCCATTTTATCG
>JAIRNJ010000288.1 GCA_031258115.1 Treponema sp.
CCCAAAAAATCGCCGATCAGGCGATTTTTTACCCTGCAAACTGCCAAAGGACGCCGGATAATCGAGATTTTTGGGCCACTGGTGGCACAAAAATCAACAAGTGCAACAGGCTCCTAGCAAAAAAGGCGCGTGTTTCCGGCTGTTCAGTCATCTTTGAGTTCCTCCTCACGGAAACGGTCAAGCGTCCGGAAAGAGAAGCCTTCGGCTTTAAGCGTATAACGGAGGGAAGGGTCTGTGTTTTGTTCCATCTCCGCGGAAAATTCAGAAAAAGAACGGCGTTTTTTGGCAAGATAGTTTTTGAGAAGCCGGTATTCTTCCTCGGGAGGCAGTGTTTCTTTCAGGGCCTTTTCGGCGTCTTCCCGGCCGATGCCCCGGTTGAGGAGTGCCGCCAGGAGCTTCCGGGGGCATTCGGGGCTGCGGGCCAGGCGGGAGGCAAGCCAGCGCAGGGCATAACGGCGGTCGTCAACGATGCCCTGTTCAAGGAGTCTTGAAACAACGGTTCTTACAACGGCCGCAGCGTAAGCCCGTTTTTCCAGTTTCCGGGAAAGTCCTGCCGAGCATTGTTCCGCCCTGGCTACCAGGGCAAGGGCCTGTTTTTCCGCCCGGTAGCAGGACGCTCCAAAACGGAAAGCCTGCTCCTCGTCTTCAGATATTTCAGGAAGGGAAGCTTCATCCCGGGAGCCCGGCTGAGCTTCAAGACCGGTTTGGCTAAAAGATGCAAGAGCGGCTATAAGTGAATCGCTCAGGTAGGAGGCCCTGAAAACACAAGAGGAACCATCGGAAAACTCTACCCGAAAGAGTTCCGCATCGTTCCCCTGTTTTATCGAGACAATGGTCATATAAACCGCCCTCCGGAAGGGCAGCAGAATTAGCGCTTGCTGAACTGGAAACGGCGGCGGGCGCCCCGCTGGCCGTATTTCTTCCGTTCCACCATCCGGGGGTCGCGGGTAACGTAGCCATTGCTGCGGAGGCTGGTATAGTTGTCCTGGTCTACCTGGCAGAGCGCTCTGGAGAGACCATGACGGCAGGCGCCGGCCTGACCGTTTGAGCCGCCTCCGTATACGTTAATAAGAATATCAAACTTGTTTTCACTGGCGGTAACCATCAGGGGCTGGCGCACCATCAACGCATATTCACCCTGGGGAAAATACTGAGCCAGTTCTTTCCCGTTGATAACGATCTTCCCGGTTCCGTCCCGGATATATACCCGTGCTACAGAGGTCTTCCTTCTGCCGGTTCCGATACCAAGATTCTTAATCACAATCCACTCCTATAATTCTATTGTAGCCGGATTTTGTGCCGCATGAGGATGCTCGGATCCGGCGTAAATTTTCACATTCTTGAAGAGTTTGCGGCCCAGAGGCCCCTTGGGAAGCATGCCTTTTACCGCATTCTCCAGGGGAGCGGTGGGATGACGGTTGATAAGGGCCTCAAAATTGACGGATTTAAGCCCCCCTACATAACCGGTATGGTGATAATAGGTCTTCTGCTGAACCTTGCGGCCTGTAACCCGAATTTTGTCCGCATTGATAACCACCACATAGTCTCCAACTTCCTGATGAGGCGTAAATACCGCCTTTTCCTTACCCCGGACAATGGAAGCGGCCCTGGCCGCAACCCTGCCAAGAATCTTGCCCTCCGCATCAATAACAAACCATTTCCGCTCAACTTCTGCGGGCTTTACAAATACCTTATCCATATCTTCCTTCTCAATTACAGTGTGAAATGAGCTTGTTCCAAAACTATGAGGGACAGGCTGAAGCTAAAATCTGCCATAAAAAGCACAAGCCTGTCAAGTATCCGCGCAGCAATTCCGGCTTATTGACATAATGCCCCAAAAGTCCCAAAGTATTTTTTAGCGGGACCACCCTTGAATCCGCTTATGTGGGTGTAGTCTGGAAGGAAGGAGGCTGGAAGAAAGCCATTGAAAGGGAGTGACGTAATCATCAAGGAGCTTTCCAAGTCCTTTGGTGATTTTAAGGCTTTGAACGAGGTAAGCCTTGAAATAGAGGGGGGTGAATTTTTCAGTCTTCTGGGGCCTTCAGGCTGCGGTAAGACGACCCTGCTCAGGATCATTGCGGGTTTTGAAAGCCCGGACTGCGGTCTTGTTACCATTGATGGTTCCGATGTTCTCCCGCTGCCGCCCAACCGGAGGCAGGTGAATACGGTTTTTCAGAATTATGCCCTCTTCCCGCATTTGACTGTCTTTGAAAATGTAGCCTTCTCCCTGCGGATCAGGCATTTTCCCAAGGCGCAGATCAAGGACAGGGTGAATGAATACCTCTGCCTCGTGCAGTTGGAAGGCCATGCCCACAAGAAGACCAACATGCTCTCCGGGGGCCAGAAACAGAGGGTCGCCATTGCCAGAGCCCTCATCAACGAACCGAGGGTACTGCTTCTGGATGAACCGCTTTCCGCCCTGGACGCCAAACTCAGGCAGCACATGCTCATCGAACTGGATCAGATCCACGATAAAATCGGCATCACCTTCATCTATGTTACCCATGACCAGCAGGAAGCCCTCTCGGTATCCGACCGCATTGCCGTCATGAATCAGGGGAACGTGCTCCAGGTTGGTACTCCCCACGATATCTACGAAAGTCCCGCCACTGATTTTGTGGCCCGCTTCATCGGGGAAACCAACCTTTTCGACGCCGTGGCGGTCTCGGTTACCAGGCTCGACAAACCGGACACGGAATTCATGGTGGAGCTGGACATTCCGGAGCTGGGGCGCATCAAGGTAACCACGGTAGACGAGATCAGGCCGGGTCAGAAGGTAAGTTTTACCATCCGGCCGGAAAAGATAGTCATCACCAAGGAGAAACCCGCCACCAAACGGGAGGACATCAACCTTTTTCAGGGTGAAGTAGATGAACCCATCTATTCGGGTTTCCAGACCAAATTCTATGTCAGGGTGATGGACAAGGTTCTCATCAGGGTGATCAAACAGCATGCAAAATACTCCGACGAAGGCCCCGATATCGTATGGAAAGACCGGGTCTATATCTCCTGGAGCGCCATCGACGGCTATATTGTGGGGATCAAGGACCCCGAGGCAGAGCTGTGAGCGGGCCGGCGTCCCCCAGGCAGAGACCTGAGCGGAATTTCGACAAAAATTTTGGGCTTCTCTATTCGTCGGGTATGG
>JAIRNJ010000306.1 GCA_031258115.1 Treponema sp.
AAGCACAAAAAACGAGCGGAGGACCTGATCGAGGAAGAGGGCTATCCAGGCGCCCCAAAGCCCCCAGTGGAACGCCTTTACCGTGATGCCCGCGATGCCGGGGCGGACGAGCAAAACCGTAACGAAAATTATGGCCGCGATGCTGCGGGTATCTCCGGCCCCTCTCAACGCGCCGGCCAAAATAAACTGGGAAGACTGGAAGGGCAGTATCAGCGCCACAACCCGAAGAATCCGGCTCCCAAGCTCCACGATCTCCATGCTTTCGCTGTTGTCCCCCGCGTAGAGGGAGATGATCTCTTTTCCGAAGACCACGAAGACGAAGGCCAGAACCAGAGAAACCGCAAGGCCCACGCGGCGCGTGCGGCTGGCGTAGAACTGGGCCATGTCGGGGCGGCGCTTACCCAGGCTCTGGCCGACAAGGGAGGTGGCGGATACGGCGAGGGCCTGGCCTATCATGAAGGACATCTGCTGTATGTTCATGCAGGCCATGTGGGTCGCGTAGAGCAGGGTTCCCAGGGAGGTAACGATCCTTGTGTACGTAACCATCCCTATCCTCATGATGGCCTGTTCCGCCAGGGCCGGAAGCCCGATTCTGAAAATCGAGCCAAGGGCGTCCCGGTTCGGCTTAAAGCCGTCTTGCAGTCTGAGGCGTATGTAGTTTTTGCCCCGGAGAAGGGCGGACATGGCAAGGAAGAAGGCGGTAAACTGTCCGATGATGGTCGCCAGGGAGGCTCCGGCAACCTCAAGACGGGGAAAGCCGAAATTGCCGTATATCAAAAGATAGTTAAAAACAACGTTGACTATGTTGGCAATCATGTTGTAGATCATCGAAGTCCGGGTATTGCCCACGCCCCGCAGGGTCGCGGTGGCCGTGCTGGTCAGGGCAAAGCCCAAAAGTCCGAGGCACTGGATTCGTAAATACGCCGTCCCGCCCCCCAGGGAAGCGGCATCGGGAGCGCCCATAAAACGGATAAGGTTTTCTGAAAGGATATAACCCGCAACGGAACCGAGAAGCGCGAACACAGTCGTCAGGAGCAGAGCCTGTCTGAGTATGGCGTTGGCCTTTTCGGGTTTGCCCGCGCCCTTGTACCTGGCCACCATGGCGGTAGCGCCTACGTTCATGGCCATAAAGAACATCATTACGATGAATTTGGGCTGGGTAGAAAGTCCTACGGAACTTATGGCCCAGGGCCCCAAACGGCCCACCATCATGAGATCCACCATAGAGGCAAGCTGGGTCAGGATCATTTCGGATATGGAAGGCAGGGCGATACTGATAATGTCACGGTACAACATGCCGGAATTAACGCCCGGAGGCATGGTACGGACATCCTTTACTTTCCTGGCCGCCTCTCCGTCTGTCCCCTGGGCGGGCCCGGACTCAACCAGATCAAGGGCGATTCTTTTTTTGTTGCTTTTATCAGCCATTGGCTAAAGTATATCAGCTAAATTGTGTTCTGTAAGGGGTGGCTGATACTTTTAAAAAACCTTTATTTCATATACGCCGATGCGGGAAGCACCCCAGGTTTCAAAGGTTGATAAACGAAGGGCTCGGGTTTTCAGGGATGTGTCAAAATTCTTAATCCAGCGGCGGTAATGGTTGTCCCTACATTGCGCGGCTTTCTTCCATTCATTCTCTTCCAAATATTCAAGATCAAAACTTTTGACTGTTTCACCAATAATGTCGGGCATGGTATTGTCCTGTTTACCCCTGGGAAAACCATACTTCTGATCCGAATAGTCAAGCTGAGTATCAAAAATAATTTCGACTTTTTTGATTTCTTCCGCTTGTTCCCAGTTTAAAACCACGTTTTGCCATACCCCGGAACCACTAATCCAAATATTCGGCCAGCTTTCGGAACGATTTAGGCCGTTTATAAGATTTTCACCTCCATAAGGTTTCTGTTCCGGGCTAATCCTGAAAGCGGGGGTAACAAATATTTTACCGTGAATGTTTTTCCCCGCTTTACCTTTAAGCCACCGGGTCAGGGAGAGAGGAAGCCTTCCGTGATGATTGATAAAAGTCCATTCACGATTTGTCGGCGCCATCCTGGCTCTGCCATGATATGCGACACTGTCTCCCTTATCAATAAATTTAACCCCCCAACGGGTTTGATACGCCTCGTTTCCATAGAGCCAGTAGACTCCGGGCGTTGATTTCAATACTACCGACAAAATATCACCGTAAGCGGCAGGAAAAGTTTTTCCCGGAAGCTCATACCACCGCCTCCCGCGTTCTACCTTTAATGTCCCCGAGGCGGCAAGCCCGCCTTCTACAAGGGCCAGATGTTTATCGCGCCGAATTTCCCAGACAACAGAGACATTATCTGCTTCGGATTCAAGAAAAACCGAAAGTTTTTCAATTTTGTCCGTACTTACAGGAAGCTGGAGCGCTGTATCCCATTTTAATTCAACGCGATCAAGAATATCCTCAACGGATTCCAGTGTCTGCTCCGAAGAAACCTCAACCTTGGCCCGGAACGCCTTATTCGCGGGATTACTACTTTTCATTCCGATAATATACAGATCCCTATCCAGGACTTTTTGCTGTAATTCTTGTATATGGTTCCGGCCCAGTTCCCGGGGGATACAAGAATAATCGCAACACATTGCCGCGGCAAGTCCGGCAGCTTCGCCAAGGCTGCCCAGGGTATTCATAACCCGGACAGAAGCCAATGCACCGTGAGTAACACTCAGGCAGCGGCCGGCAATAAACAGATTATCAATATCCCTGCTGTAGCAGCACCGGTAGGGTATGCTGTACGGTTCATAAAGAAAGACCTGATCGCAGGGAGGCTCATGGGACTCAATACCATTGGGGGGATGATCGTCCAGAGGCCAACCGCCAAAACCAATTCGATCCTCAAAGAGTTTAGGATAAAAAAGATCATTTTCATTAAGAAGATAATCACCTTCTATGCGGCGACTTTCCCGTTTAAGGGGGAAGGGGCTCCATGAAGTCAATTCAAAACATTCGAGCGCTTTTATCGTTTCAGGAGTACATGAATTTTTCAAATGATCCCAAAGGCCGAATAATTCGGCAAGGAGATGTTTGTATATTGTGTCTATGTCTTTTATGACATCAAGCTGTCCTCCCCATTCAAGCCACCAGAAAAACTGAATACTCCTTTGATCTTTGCTGCTGGTAATGGTAGGAAACAAATGGCTGTAATCATGGGGACGGTGAGAAAGGGACGCACAGTCTTCATAGGGTATGGCCCAATCGGGTCTTTTAAAGGGAACAGGATAATCCCGCTTTATTGCGAAACCATAAATAGAACAGCCCAGGGTCTGCCTGTCAGCCTTATCCTTACCGAAAATTTGTTCGTTGAATTCGCTCTTTGCTTCCCTGCCGATTCGGAAACTCGCGCCCGCGCTTGCCCCAAGCCAGCCGTCTCCGGTATCGTCAATAAAATACCGCGCCTCTATCTCGTACAATTCCTCCGTTTGAAGATTGAGGGCCTTGACGCTCTTTATTTTATTCTCTTCTTTAAAAACCTCAAAAGCCTTGGTATGAGATAAAACCACAAGATTTTTTTCTCTTTCACAGTATTCTGCGTTGATCAGATCCCAATAATTGCGGTTGTCGGAAGAAGGAGAAACGGCAAGATAATAATCAAGCCGCATATCCTCAAGCATACCACCGTCCCGGCAATTCCGGTTATGCGCCATCGCTTCTGCCCCATGACCGGGGACAAAACATTCCGAACTTGCGTTACCTCCAAGTACCGGACGATCGTTAATTAGTACGGTCTTTTTCCCTTCCTGGGCCGACGCGATTGCCGCGCATATTCCCGCCTGTCCCCCGCCGATGATTGCCACATCAAAAGACATTCTCATATCATCCCCCCGGATTGATTAGCGTCATAAAATTTTTCATCCTTTTACCGATCCGGAAGCCAATCCGCTTATCAGGAAAGGTTCAAGGAATATAAAAAAAACAATCAGTGGTAAAATAAAAAGAATCCCACCGGCCATTATTTGATTCCAGTTTACCGAATGTTCGCCGATGAAAGACGCCAATCCGACGGTAAACACCCATTTTGCCTGGTTATACGCCAGGGTCCTGGCATAGAGGAATTCATTCCAGCAAAGGATGAGCGAATAAATAGTTATCGCCGCGACCCCGGGCAGGGTTAAAGGCAAAGTAATTCGTACAAAAGAGGAAAACCAGTTACAGCCATCAATGTTCGCAGCTTCCTCTATTTGCCTTGGTATGCTGTCGAAGAAACCTTTCATCATCCAGGTAGCAAAAGGAATAATTCCTTCAAGATTCATAATAATGAGAGCCTGATAGGTGTTTATCAGTTTCATCCGGGAAAAAACCATATAGATAGGAATTATCAGGAGGGTTCCCGGTATCATCCGGCTCAAGAGCAGGATGTATCCCATAAGCTGCTGGCCGTGGCTTTTAAACCGCGAAAGGCTGTATCCGGCAAGAAGAGAACAGACAAGACTTAAAATGGTAGCGCCCAGAGAAATATATATGGTATTAAAAAACCAGAGCAATACGGGTTTTCGCTGTATGATTTCCTGGTAGGAAATAAAACCGGGACTCAACGGAAAGAGAGGAGGATTTTTCGAAAGAACAATCTGTGGAGTTGATACTGAAGAATTAAAGGTCCAATATACCGGGAAAAGCAAAACAATAACCAGAAGTACCAAAAGAAAAAGAAAAATACCATCTCTCCGCCACTTTGTTCTCATATCTGTGTTTCCTTGCTCATCAGGGGATAAAAAATGCAGACAATAACAGCGCTGACAAAAAACGCGACAACCCCGAGTACAGACGCCTTATTGATATCAAAATACTGGAATGCCTCATTGTAAATCTGAATCGCGATTGTGGTAGTCGCGTCATTAGGCCCCCCCTTAGTGGTTGAATAAATAATATCAAAAACACGGAAGGACCACAGCCCGTTCAGGATCAAAGCCAATATGGAGGTCTCCTGTATTCCCGGCCATGTAATATAAAGAAATTTTCGTATTGCCCCGCATCCGTCCACTTCAGCCGCTTCATAATAATCCAGGGGAATTGACTGGAGAGCGGCAAGAATACTTATTGTAAAAAAAGGATACCCCTTCCAAATTGTCGGAAGAATAACCGAGAACATTACCAGACTGGTATCATAAAACCACGCCTTATAATCATGTATAATTCCCAGCCTGGTTAAAATAAAATTGACCACTCCGTAGGTCGAGTCAAACATCCAGACAAACATGATACTTGCCACTACCCCCGGTATGGTCCAGGGGAGTATGGCAAGGGTCCGGAACACTCTTCTTCCGGCAAAGTTTCTGTTTAGAAGAAGGGCTGTAAACAAACCAAGCAGATAGGAGGGAATTAAACTTCCTAAAAGATAGACAAAGGAACGGCCCAGAATGATCCATGTCCGTGACTCGGTTAATACGCTTCCGTACCGGCTCAGGCTTAAAGGAATTTCCCAGTTTTTCGCAAAATTCATTGACGCTCCCGGCCTCATACTGTTACTAAGAGTTACCAGAAGGGGGAAAAAAATAAGCACCGTACTTATAAGGAAAGCGGGCATCAATAGGCCATAGGAAAGCAATACCTTTCGAATCCGAACATGGATCATCAGGGAACCAATCCTTCTCTACCAAGATTAGTTTCAAG
>JAIRNJ010000311.1 GCA_031258115.1 Treponema sp.
GGTAAGCCGTTCCTTGTCAAAGAATATTTCCTCGGTTCCGCGAAAAAGCCTTCCGTAGAGCAGGGGAGGGTCCTCCCTGGTATCAACGGGCAGGTTCTCCGTGAATTGTTCGTCCAAGATCGATGCGTCCTTGTAAGCCTCCGCAACCGGCAGGGATATAACCTTAAAACCCCCTGCCTGAAAAAGATAGCGACTAAGAAGCCTGATCAATTCCTCAAAGATCGCGGTGGCATATCCGTCAAAACCAACTATAAGCCTGGATTTTTCCCGTGCCTCTTTTAGGATTGCTTTGGACAAATAAGAGGCAACACTCTGATTACCTTTGACAACTTCTGCGTTCTCACTGTTTTCCCATTGCGGTACATTGACTGCCGAATAATCGTCATAGGGGAAAGGATTAAACATAAAACTCATTCAATTACTCCCGACAAAATCAACCAACCCAAGAACCTGCTCCGCAGGGGAGGCAGAGCGGACGGGGTATGGTTGTTTTCGCCATATGTCAGATCCGGTAAAAATCAAACTGACAAAGCTCCGCCAGATCCTGTAGCTGCTCGGTATAATCCCCGGCCACCGTCACAAAATGCTGAGTGGTTCCAATGGAAAGAAGCCGAGTAAAGAATTCGGAAATAGGTACATCCAAGGGCCGGAATTCCGAATGGGTATAGCCGTTAACGCGGTGCGGCCCGTCAAGAGATTCCACCCTGGTAGAAACAAGCTTGATTTCTCCGTTACATTCGGACATGTGAACCATGGTCATCTTGCGCGGAGGAATTCGGAGCCAAGCAAAAGGATCCCCGGCATAGCGGTAGTTTGTTTTGGCAAACCGGGCATCAAAGGAAATTTTTACATAGTTTCTGCTTTCCGGATAGTTATAGTCGTTTGGCCCTGCGTGTCCCCCGCAGAAAAGATTCCGGGAAGCATCGATATAGAAAGGTTCAACCGTATTTAATTGTTTACCGGTAAGAAGTTTAAGAAGATACATAGATATGGCAATACCCAGGTCGCTTTCGGGGCAGAGAATGGAAAGGGCGTCATTGATTTTTGGGGGATAAAAACCCGGCCTTAAGCCGATTTTTTTAAAGAGCCGCATATCCACATCGTTAAGGGTCATGGCGTCTAGATTGTAAGATTCCATGATCCTCTCAAGGCCAAGGGAGTAGCGCACGGAGGCTTCGAACTTTTCGTCCGTAAAGGTTCCGTCCAGTTGATACTTGTTCTGTAGTTCGTCTTTCCATTGGATTACTTCGCCGGCAGGGATGGAGTCTGAAATTTCCGCCAGTTCATCATAGCCAATAAAAGTTACTTCGGGACCATATTTAAAAATGCCATAAGGATTAATATATGTGTTCCACATAATTTCGTTATAGGCAGGCATAATTCCGAAGCGGGACAAGCGAAGGATGTTGCGTATCTTGCACAGGGTCGCGTATTGAATGATATTATTTTTTTGTTCATTGGGAGTTCCCACGAATACTTTGGCTTTGCGGCCCATCTTGGCAATCGATCCCGAGCCGACAAGGGCTCCCACAAGACCGCCCGATGCAAGAAATTCGATAAGATCGTTTTCTTCGGCGCAGTCTTCAAAAGGGATGGATTCTTTGGCAGGGCAGTAATAGATAAGCGGTATAGACGGATCGGAATCCCGGAGAAATCGAATCCAGATGTTGTCTTCCGCCCAGGAATGAAAAACCGCCAAAATACAATCCGCTTTTTCCTTTGAGAAAGTTTCCAGGGCCGCCGCCAGATCCGCCTTGTCATATATATCTCCGGGGTTAATAATCTCCAGCGCCGGATTAAGTGCTTCGGTGACGGCCTTTGTTTCCCGGGCAACGCGGTTTACATAAGTTCCACCTGCGGTCCCTTCACCCAGAGGTTTAAAACGCTGGCTGCCAATGAATAAAAAACCTATCCGGGGTTTCCTTTGCTTTTCCGGGATGTTCATGTATATTCCTCCAATTTATCCTTTTACCGCCCCCGCGGTCATTCCTTTGATAAAATACTTTGACATAAAAATATAAACAACGATCATTGGAACTATAGATATTGACAACGCCGCAAAAATAGAATCCCATTCAATTTGGTATTGCCCAAAGAATGCCGCTACTCCTAATGGCAGGGTACGCTTGTTCTCAGACGAAATAAAAACCAGGGGGAAGAAAAAATCGTTCCAGATGGGGACAACATTGTAAATAGTTACCAGGGTAATCGAGGCCATGGAAAGCGGAATAATTACGTTGCTGTAAATAGTAAAATCGTTACAGCCGTCAATTCTGGCGGCGTATTCTAATTCCTTTGGAATGGATTTCATAAACCCCGAAAGAATAAAAACCGTGGAAGGCAGTCCCATGGCGGTAAATATCAGCATTAAACCAATCCGCGTATTGGTAAGGCGAAGCCTTTCCATCAGGATAAACAGGGGGATGATAGCCGCCTTAAGGGGTAACACAATGCCAGAAAGAAATAAAAGATAAACCAGGATTCTAAATTTATAGGCATAACGGGAGATCCCGTTGGCGGCCATGGAGCCGAAAAGCACGACAAAGAATATAGATACGGCGGTGACAACTATACTGTTGATAAAATAATGGTTAAAGCCGCCGCTTTTCCAGACTTTTATATAATTGTTATAGCGCCATTGTTTTGGCAGACTAAAAGGGTTGAGAAAAATTTCCCGCGTGGCTTTAAAGGAAGAAAGGAACATATTAAGGACAGGAAAAATCACCGCTATGGCATAGGTAATCAATAACAATTGGAAGATGACATACAGTATCTTCTTCCCCAGAGAAGCATGGCTGAATTTAAAATCCAAAATCACAGTTCCACCTCTTTTTTCTGAAAAAACACAATGCTTGTCACCGAAAGGATAAGACAAGCCAGATAAATAATTACCGACAGGGCGGAACCAATGTGTATCTCGGGAACCGTGGAAGCCTGGCTTCCGAAAGCGGAACGGTAGAAGAGGGTTCCAAGGGTGTCAGACGCATAATTAGGGGGCCCGTCCAGACCGGCGGTGGAATAGACCTGTTCAAAAACGTTAATACTGCCGATAAGTGTTAATACCGTAATAACCATGATAGAAGGGATGATCAGGGGGAAGATAATTTTCCAGAATATTCTCCATTCCGAAGCCCCGTCTATGTGGGCGGATTCCACACATTCATCGGGCACATTATCTATGGCCGCCAAAAACACCAGGGTGGGGAAACCAATCCAGCGCCAAATGTTCATAACAATGATAGCATACGTGGCGGTTGAGGGAGTCCCGAGCCATGGCTTAAAAAGATTTTCTATCCCAAAGAAGGTAAAAATTTTCAGGAAAAGGCCAAATTGGGGGTTATAATACAGTTTCCATAAAAAACCTACCGCAATGATGGGAAGCAGGACAGGCATAAAAAAAAGCCGTTTATATAGTTCCTGGCCTTTTATATTCCTGCCTAAAAGGTATCCAAAAAGGAGCCCCAGGGTGTTCTGGATAAACATAGACGAAAAAAACCATTTAAGGTTATTCCCCACGGCGTTAAGAAAACGTTCCTTGTAGGGAAACCGCACAAACAACGAAATAAAATTATCAATCCCCACAAACCCTTTTCGTTCAAAACCATCCCAGGCAAAAAAACTATTCAAAAGGGACGCAAAGAGTGGATAAATGATGATAAGGGAGACCACGATTAATCCCGGAGTAATAAAGAAAATAATCCATCTCGTTTTGCTTTTGTCTTTCTTTGTCATAATTATCCAGGGAATTAAAAGGACACTTCCGGCATGGAAGTGTCCGTATTCAAATTGTTATTTCTGGAAAGGTTTGTAATAGATGGAAACGCCCGCTTGAATATCGCTCGCCACTTTCTTGCTGTCGAATTCCCCGTTCATCAGGGCCTGTATTCCACTCTGCATCAGCGCGGAGCCTGTAGGCTGTTCGTACCTGAATCCAACCAGGAAGACATAGGGAGTCGTGGTCAAGGAAGGATCGCTTACTTTTTGCAGGAAAGGCGAAGTAAATTTAACTTCAGGATGTTCTGTTTTTACCCCCAGCTTATCACTCAGGAATTGCTGGGCTTCCCGGGAGGCAACATACCTTACAAACTTGATAGCCGCGTCTTTTTTGGTGGTCCCATTGTTGATGCCATAGGAGCCGTCCATATAAGTGGAAATATGCTTCTTATCCCCTTTTCTGACGGGTGGTGAGACAAAACAATCAAATTTAAGATCCGGATTCTGGCTAAGAAAATAAGAGGCTTCCCATATTCCTCCTAGAAAATGAGCGGCCAGATCATTAATAAACATCATCTGCTGCTCAACGTAATCCAGTCCGCTAAAACCGGTAGGCATATAAGGGGCAAGGGTTTTAAGGGTGTCCAGGGAGGCAATAAATTGAGGATCGTTAAAATTGGTAGCGCCGGTCTGTATCTTGTCATAGAAATCGTTGCCACCGTAAAAATTAGGGGCGATGGAACCCCACATTACCTCGGCGGCCCAACCGGCATACGTACCGTTGGCAATCGGGGTTATGCCCTCTTTCTTGCACGCCTCAAGATTAGCAATGAAGTCTCCCCAGGTCTCGGGGACTTTGAGATTCAACTTTTCATAAATGGCCTTGTTATAGTAAATAACCAGAGACTGGCTGGCATAGGGAACCCCGTAAACCTTGTTGTCCGCTATGCTGGTACTTCCCGCCAGGGATTGTTTGCTGAAATTCTTCAGTTCCGGAATAATGTCCTCTGTCAGGGGCAAAAGGTATCCAGGGCGGGCGAACTGTTCAAAGTTTCCATAAGCCCGGAGATGGATGACATCCGCAGCGGAGTTACCCTTGAAATTGGTGGCCAATACGGTCTGATATTCTTCCGTTTTATAAGGCTGATAGGTAACAGAAATATCAGGATTTGCCTTCCGGAACATGCCGATCAGCTCTTCATATACTGCTACATCCTCTGTCCTCCAGGAACAGAACGAAAGCTGGGTCGTGCTTTTTTCCTCACCGCCGCCGGCCGCAAAAACGAAGGCAGCGATAAGACAAAACAGCAGGATTCCTATTATCTTTTTCATTTCTTCCTCCTCAACATAGTAATTTGTATAGAATTTGAACCCAAGGCCGCATTTCAAAATTTGGTGTTTTGAAACTACCCTATTTATCTGAATTTTACCAGCCTTTTATCGGGTTGTCAAGGAAAAAAAATTTCATTTTTTTTATATTTTCAGTAAAAATTTTTTTTGGATAAACCGAGGAAAATTCTTGACGAATGCTTTTTTTCGCCAATATACTGAATATTGAGGCTTCCCCCAAAACCGGCCTCGAACCGAAAGTTCGCGTTTTGGAACAAACTCAAGGACAAAAAACCTGAATTTGACGAAGGAGATTATAGGGAAATGAACTTGGAAAAAATCACGGCCCTCAAAAAACAATACGAAAAAGAACTACGGGAAAATATCATTCCCTTTTGGACCAAATACGGAATCGATCACGAATACGGAGGATTTTTTCATTATCTGGATCGGAAAGGGGCCCTCTATTGTTCCGACAAGGGAGGCTGGTTCCAGGGACGAGGAACCTGGATTTTCTCCAAACTCTATAACGACATTGAGGGCCGCCGGGAATGGCTTGATATTGCCGCCCGGGGGGCCAAATTCATGGATGACCATTGCTATGACGCGGACGGCCGGATGTTTTTTGAATTGACCCGGGACGGGAGACCTCTGCGTAAACGGCGTTATTGGTTTGCGGAGGCTTTTGCCGCCGGAGCCATGGCCGAATACGCCAAGGCTTCCGGAGACGGGGCCGCTCTGGAAAAGGCGGTGGAACTTTTTCGAAAAATAATTTATTATTATCGTAATCCCAATGCGCTCCCGCCCAAATATTTTTGGGAGAATTTCCCTATAAAAAGCCATAACATGAGGATGGTGCTGGTTTCGGTCTCCCAGATATTAAGGGCCGCAGAAGCGCCGGGTTTTGACTACGATGCCATGATTGACGAGGTTTTAACGGAGCTTTTTAAGGACTTTGTCAAACCTGAAGAAAAAGCCCTCTTGGAATGTGTCTCCCTCGACGGCTCCTGCCTCGATACCCCCCTCGGCAGGCGGATAAATCCAGGTCACAGTATGGAGACCTGCTGGTTCCTTTTACAGGAAGGCGAAAGACGGAAGGACAGGGAGCTTATCAGGAAAGTTGCGGAAATAATTGACTGGTCTATGGAATGGGGATGGGATAAAGAATACGGGGGTATTTATAATTATGTGGATCTTAAGGGCCGGCCCAGCGACAAGATCGAGTGGGATATGAAATACTGGTGGACCCACGCGGAAGCTCTCTACGCGAATCTCTATGCCTATTACCTTACCGGGGACGCCCGTTTCGAGGAATATTACGATAAAATCCATGAGTATACCTTTTCCCATTTCCCTGATTATGAATACGGCGAATGGTACGGCTACCTTCACCGGGACGGAACCTTGTGCCTGGACGCGAAGGGGACCCTGTTTAAAGGCCCTTTCCATATTCCAAGATTTTTGATTTGCGGTATAAAACTCCTTGAAAAGATGGAAAAGGAGGCAGACAAATAATGGCCCTTGATTTTTTCCTTACCAAGGAAATGCTTGACGAATACACCACGGAACAGCGGAATGAATCGTCCCTGGACATTGATTCCAAGACGGCCCTGGAAATTGTTACCATCATTAATAGTGAAGACAAAAAAGTTGCTTTCGCGGTAGAAAAGATCCTCCCGGAGATTGCCGCCCTGGTGGACGATGTTGTGGCGGCCTTCCGTAAGGGCGGGCGGCTCATCTACATAGGGGCGGGAACCTCCGGCCGGCTGGGAGTGCTGGACGCCTCCGAGTGCCCCCCTACCTACGGGGTGAGTCCCGGCATGGTTCAAGGATTAATCGCCGGTGGACAGGAGGCCCTGACCTGTTCCATCGAAAACGCCGAAGACAGTGCAGGGGAAGGGGCGGCGGATCTGCGGCGCATCGGCTTTGGGCCGGATGATGTGCTGGTGGGCATTACCGCCTCGGGCCAGGCTCCCTATGTGCTGGGGGCCCTGGAATACGCCCGGAACATCGGGGCCTTTACCGGCGCCATAAGCTGCAACAGGAATTCCAGGACATTTGAAATTGCGAAGCATAAACTTTTTGTCAACGTGGGGCCCGAGGTAGTAACAGGCTCCACCAGAATGAAAAGCGGCACTGCCCAGAAGTTGATCCTCAACATGATCTCCACCGCCTCTATGATCCGGCTGGGGAAGGTTTACAGGAATCTCATGGTCGATCTGAAACCGGTGAACCATAAATTGATCCTCCGTTCCATACGCCTCATCCGGGAAGTAACCGGCTGTTCAGAGGAAAAAGCACGGGAAGCCTTTGAATCCTCCGCCGGCGGAAGCGTCAAAAACCCCAAGACCGCGATTGTCATGGTTCTATTGGGGAAGACCCGCGAAGAAGCCCTGGCGCTTCTGGAAAAATCAGGCGGCCATATCAGCGCCCTTGTAGAGAAGGGGGCAGACTAGCAGCCTGTTGCACTTGTAGGTTTTTTCGGCACTTTGTGCCAAAAAAACCACGATAAACGGGCTGCGCGAACCTTCGGTTCGATGGCAGTTTGCAGGGTAAAAAATCGCCTAATCGGCGATTTTTTGGGGTTTTAAGCGCGAAGCGCAACAAACTGCTAGGATGGAAAACGTTCTTTTCGCCATCGGATATCCGGATCATGACGGCAAGACTCCCGTCAAGCGCAGGCGTTCCCGCAGGGCGGCGGCGCCGGTATAAACAAAAGCGTTAAGTCCGGCTCCGGAAGCGGCGCTTACATTCCCGGCCATATCATCGGTAAAGAAGGCATCGGCGGCCTGTATCCCTTCCGCCTTGAGTATATACTCATAAAAAGCCGGATCAGGTTTGGCTATGCCCATGAGGTGGGATGCGTATACCTTGTCAAAAACGGCGTATTGACCCAATGTGTGGTGGATCCTGTAATGCGCGTCTATCACATTGGTACCCGCTACCACGCGCATCCCCGCCGCTTTAAGTTCCCCTACAAGCTCTGCCGTGGGTTCGTCTATCTTTGGATGGAAGAATTTGCCGAGCAGCGCTTCATCATGCGGAGGAAGTGTTCTGCCGGTTATTGCAGTATACAGTTTCCAAAATTCTTCTTCACTTATTTCTCCCCGGCTGTGCCGGAGAAGCTCCCCGCTGAGGCGTTTGTCAATTTCCGCAAAGGAATTCACCGTGAATCCTAAAAAAGGCAAAAGCTCCGGAAATATGTTAAAATCCCTTACCATCACACCGCCCATGTCAAAAATACAACATTTTATCATAGATAGGAACTCCGTTATTCGTGTTGAGGCTTTCACACTATAAAACAGATATTGCGTCAAGTCAACACAAGGGAATGTCAACACAAAAGTGAAAGGTTTGTTAAGAACACCTTGTCATACTCCGGTTACTCCGGCTATTCTTTTTGAACAATGGCGGCGATTCCGCCGCCTATATTAGGAGTTTATCATGAACAAAAACCCTGTAGCCTCATATCTGGCTTCGGTTGGGCCGGACAACATAGACACCGGCCTTTTGGCCTATCTCTGCAATCTCCAGGAAACCGCCAAAGTTTCCCCGGAGATCGCCGCCTCAATCGTCAAGGAGCTCGAAAACCAGCGGAAGCGGGTCAAGCTGATCGCCAGCGAGAACTATTGTTCCCTGGCGGTACAGCTTGCCATGGGGAACCTTCTTACCGACAAATACGCCGAAGGCATGCCCGGCCACCG
>JAIRNJ010000071.1 GCA_031258115.1 Treponema sp.
GCAACCGCTCATTAGAGCTG
The DNA here is from genome assembly GCA_031258115.1 of Treponema sp. Lineage (GTDB taxonomy): Bacteria > Spirochaetota > Spirochaetia > Treponematales > Breznakiellaceae > JAIRNJ01. Next base: position 21 of record JAIRNJ010000071.1, read on the forward strand.
TTCGGAAACCGTGCCAACTGTGTGGTGAAGTTTCCGAACAAGTCCATTATTCACCCCTCTTAAAAATAGAATATACTTATTTTTAATACGTGTCAAGAATTATTATCCGCCTGTATCTTTAATTCGTGTTTGTCTATAATGTAGACACATTATAGACAGACTACCTTAAAAACTGCATTTGCGTATGCAAATGCAATGTCTGGCCGCAAAGTAACCGACTTTGTGGACAGACACTATTTGACACTCCCCGCAATCCGGCGGGCTTGAATTGCAGGCCAGGGAGACAGCATTGCGTATACTTAAAAATATTTTGGTTACCGGCGGTTCAGGCTTCATCGGCAGTAACTTCATACATTTCCTGCTAAACGGCGCAGATGGTTTTGAAGGCCGCATTATCAATGTTGATGCCCTTACCTATGCGGGGAATCCTTTAAGCCTTGCGGATATTGAAGAACAGTTCGGCACCGCCGCGGGGACGGCGCAGCGTTACTGTTTTGAACACGGCAACATCTGCGACCGGCCTTTCATTGAAGGCATTTTCAAAAAATATGACATTGATACTGTCGTGCATTTTGCCGCGGAGAGCCATGTAGACCGTTCAATACACGGGCCTGAAGCCTTTGTTAAAACCAATGTGATGGGTACTTTTACCCTGCTTGATACCGCACGGGACTTTTGGCAGTCCGAAAAGGATGCGCTTTTCCATCATATCAGCACCGACGAAGTATACGGCTCCCTGGGAGATACGGGCCGCTTTACCGAGGAGACACCCTACGATCCCCGCAGCCCCTATTCCGCAAGCAAAGCCGCAAGCGACCACCTGGCCATGGCATACAGCCACACCTACGGCCTTCCCCTTACCCTTTCAAACTGTTCCAATAACTACGGCCCCCGCCAGTTCCCGGAAAAACTCATCCCCCTTTCGATCCTCAACATTCTGGAAGGAAAAGAACTCCCCGTCTACGGCGACGGCAAAAATATCCGGGACTGGGTGTATGTGGAAGACCACAACCGTGCGGTCTGGACCGTCATGCGGCAGGGCAAGGCCGGGGAAAAGTACAACATCGGCGGGGAAAACGAGTGGGAGAATATCAGGCTTCTCTATGCGCTTATCGGCATAGTGTCAAGGAAAGCCGGCCTTGATGCGGAAAAAGTACGGGCCTCCATTGCCTTTGTCAAAGACCGGCCCGGCCATGACCGGCGCTATGCCATTGACTGTTCCAAAATCAAGAAGGAATTGGCCTGGAAACAGGAAGTGAATTTTGAAGAAGGCCTTTCCCGCACCGTGGACTGGTATCTTTCCAACTCAGGATGGGTCAACAGTGTCCGCAGCGGTGAATACCGCCGCTGGATGGAGCAGAACTATGGAAGGCGGTAATCATGCGGAGTACGGGCGGAATCCATGCGGATATTTCAGATCGTAACTCTTTCCGAACTTGGCGGCGCGCAGGTAATGGCTGCCCATCTTTCAAATGCCCTTGCGGAAAATCATGAGGTAACCGTTTTTGCCGGTGAAGGCGACGGGAAGCTTTTTGCACTGCTTGATAAACGGGTAAACTATTTTAAAATTGCTTCGCTGGTAAAGAATGTTTCCCCCCTGAACGATATAAAAACGCTCTTCTTTTTTCTTACGCTCTATCGCCGGTATAAACCTGATATTATTCATCTCCATTCGTCAAAGGCCGGAATTTTGGGAAGGCTGGCCTTCCCCGGGAACAGGGTTGTCTATACGGTTCATGGCTTTGACTCCATACGCCTGGCCTACAGGAAGTTTCTGCCTCTGGAACGGTGCCTTCAAACCAGGTGTAAGGCAATTGTTGCGGTATCTCATTATGATGAGGACAATTTGAAGGCGGAGGGCATTACCCGGAATGTCAGTTGCATTTACAACGGGATACCCGAGCCTTCCGCCGGAAGGCAGGAAACGGTACTGCCGGTTCCGGAAAAATACAAAAAAAAGATACTTTGTATCGCACGGGTGAATAAGCCAAAGCGCCTTGATCTATTTCTGGAGACAGCCGCACTACTGCCGGAATATGCGTTTATCTGGATTGGTAACCGGGAAGAGGCGCCGGATGTACCGGAGAATGTCTTTCTTCTGGGAAACATGCCGGATGCAGGATCTTATAACCGCAATGCCGATGTATTTATGCTGCCCAGCAATTACGAAGGGCTTCCCGTGGTGATAATCGAGGCAATGAGTTACGGCAAACCGGTTGTGGCTTCCGCGGCCGGCGGCATAGGCGAACTTGTCGAAGACGGCGTTAACGGATATATATCAAAAAACACCGCATCCTCTTTTGCGGAAAAGATACGGACGATTATGGAGAACGATACCCTTTACAAAACTCTTGCATGTAATTCGCAGGATCGTTTCCGCAAATTTTTTGCTGTTGAAAAAATGACGGATCAATATCTGAAAGTCTATTCCTGAGTGAGGAGTACCACATATCATGAGTCTTAAACAAAGGCTGATAAGCCGCCTGCTGGTATTCTTTAAGTACCGGGAACTTTTCTTCCAGCTTGTGTCCCGGGACATTAAACTCAAATACCGCCGGAGCGTCCTGGGCTACCTCTGGAGCATCCTCAACCCCCTCCTGACCATGATCGTTATGGTCATTGTCTTTTCCACCATCTTTGCCCGGACGGTTGGGAATTTTCCTGTATATCTGCTCATCGGCAGTCTCCTTTTTTCCTTCATGCAAGGAGCGGCAAGCCGGGCCATTCCCTCCGTCCTTGGGGCGGCGGGGATCATCAAGAAAGTATACGTTCCCAAATATATCTTTACCTTTGCGGCGGTGACTTCCGAGTTTGTCACCATGCTCTTCTCCCTGGGGGCCCTCCTGATAGTCATCATTGCTACCGGGGTACAGTTTTCCTGGCGTTTCATTCTTATCCCCATCCCCATCATTGAACTTTATGTCTTCTCTATAGGCCTCGGTCTTTTCCTTGCCCAGGCAGCGGTTTTTTTTCGCGATACCGAGTATCTTTGGGGAGTATTTTCCACCGCGTGGATGTATCTTACTGCCATTTTCTATCCTGTTTCCATTTTGCCGGATAAACTCCGTTTTGCGGTAACCAATTTTAATCCTATGTATTTCTACATAGCGCAGTTCCGGTATATTGTGCTGGGCGGGGAGACCGGCTGGAGAAGGAATGCCCACTTGGGAGCCGCAGCCGCCATAGCGATGCTGACTGCCGGGCTTGTTGCCTTTGCCCGCGGTAAAAATAAATTTATCCTTTATATGTAGGGAGTTGTTTTTGGAAAAAACCGTTATCCGGGTAGAGAATGCCACGGTACGTTTCAATATTGCAAGCGAGCGGGTTGACAGCATCAAAGAGTATTTTGTAAAGAAGGTAAAAGGGCAGCTTCACTTTCAGGAATTTTTAGCCCTTAAAGATATTGATCTGGACATAAAACATGGAGAATCCTGGGGGATAGTCGGAAGCAACGGAGCGGGGAAGTCGACCTTATTAAAGCTCATCTGCGGTATCCTGGCCCCTGACCGGGGGAAGGTGAGGACTGACGGATCAATTGCGCCGCTTTTGGAACTTGGCGCCGGGTTTGACCCGGAGCTTACCGCAGGGGAGAACATTTTTCTTGAAGGCGCCCTTCTGGGGTACAGCCGGGAGTTTATGCAGGGACACTATGATGAGATTGTAGAATTCTCCGAGCTTGGGGAATTCATGAAGATGCCCATCAAGAATTATTCCACCGGGATGCAGGCCCGGATGGGTTTCTCCATAGCGACGCTGGTACAGCCCGACATCATGATAATAGACGAGGTGTTGGCCGTAGGGGATGCTGCGTTTCAGCGGAAATGCGAGAAACGGATCCGTGAGATGCTGGAGAGGGCGGCAACTTTGCTTTTTGTTTCCCATGACAATGAGATGGTAAAGCGGCTCTGTACGAAGGCAATCTGGCTTAAGAAGGGCGAGATTGTCATGGCCGGGGATGCCGCTGAAGTATGCAACGCATACGCGGAATTTTATCAATAAGGCGGAACAGTATTTAATATGATTTCTATTTTACTGGCCGCATATAACGGAGAGAAATATATTGCCGAACAGATAGAGTCGTTGCTTGGACAGACCCAGGATGATTTTAAGCTCTATATCCGTGATGACTGTTCGACCGACGGTACGTGGGAGATTGTCCGTAACTATGAAAAGCGGTATCATGGTAAAATAATAGCCGGACAAAACAGCCGTAACAGCGGCAGTTCAAAACATAACTTTATCGGCATGATGATAGACATCAAGGACGATTATATCATGCTCTGCGATCAGGATGATATATGGCTGCCCGATAAGATCGAAAAGACAATTTCAAAATTGAAGGCCATGGAAGCCCAATACGGAAAAGAGAAACCGCTCCTTGTGCATACAGATTTAAAGGTAGTGGATGAAAACCTGAACGTAATTTCTCCATCATGCCGCGAGGCAATGAACGTTGGTTATGAGCGCACAGGGCTGCGGCAGATCCTGATACAGAATGTTACAGCCGGTTGTACCGCCGCGTATAATCGGGCCCTGGCGGAACTTATAAGGGCCGAACCTGCATACATGGTGATGCATGACTGGTGGCTTATGTTGACCGCCGCCGCATTCGGAAAAATCGGCTATCTGGACGAACAGACAATCCTGTACCGGCAGCACGGAGCCAACGAGATCGGGGCCAATGATGTCAGAACATTCCGTTACAAATTCAACAGGCTTGTGCATGGCGGCGAGGTACGGAAGGCGATTAACCAGACCTATGATCAGGCCGCTTCTTTTCAGGAGATGTATCCGCATTTATTAAATGAAGAGCAGCAGGAGCTTTTGTCGGCATATAGACAGATACCGGCCCATAACAAAATAATGCGCTGTCTCATGATTATACGGCTTGGCGTATTAATACATGGAATCGAAAGAAAGATAGCAAATTTTTTGTTTATTTAAATTTATTTTATGATGATGTATGATATTTTAAATTTTAAAATCCACGGAGATTATGCTGGGAATCTTGTTGACCTGGAGAAATGTGAAGATTT
>JAIRNJ010000098.1 GCA_031258115.1 Treponema sp.
GCCCGCCGACCAACAGGAGGAAAAGCCGCCACGGATGGCGGCGGCAGGGCTGAACCCCGGCCCGGAGGCCCGCGACAGGAGGTCGAGGGCTGGAGGGCGAATCCTCCACTCCCCAAACAAGGGCTTTCCTGCGGGAAAGCCCTTGTTGTTTCCAAGGAGGATTCGAAGGGTTCAGCCCGCCGACCAACGGGAGGACAAGCCGCACGATTCAACGACCTTCCTGTTCTCGATCAACCCGGCTTCCGGCCTTCCCCGGAAGGTATGCCTTGACTGGCAGCGCCGCAGTTTCCAGGACTTCCCGAATACCCTTGTCCAATACCGCAACCCGAAAAACAAGTCCGCGGCGGATGCCGGTGTCATCGCCCTTATCCAGCGCCTTAATCAGGATCTGGAGGCGAACAACACCCGGCGTATCCCCCCGGAAAACGTTACGGTCGGCGACTGGGCAAAGAAGTTCACAGACATTGAGACCAGCCCCAGGACCGGCAGGAACGCCTCCAGAAACCGTTCCTGTTCCCTGGGGACGCTGGATACCTACAAAACCTATTACAATACTCATATCAGGAATGATCCCATTGCGGGGATGCTCATGTCCGAAGTTGATGAGGATGATGTGACGACCTTCACCAACCGCCTGTCCGTCAAGAAGCTCAAGAACGGGGCCCCTATGGCGGGGAGCCGGACATTCACCGGAATCGTTATATTCCTCCGCATGGTTTTTAGGGAATACCGGAGGAAACACAAGCGGTGGAACGGAGAAAACCATCAGGGTTATCGGGGAAAAAATCACCGAGGCACGGCAACAGGAGCCGGATACAAAAATAGTCGAATTCAAAACATCATAGCCGGGGAAAAAACAGGCCGTATAGTTGCTATACAGCCTGTCCCTGCCACAATGGACGGTCAACAATGCAGATGGTTATCAGGCGTACTGCGCCTCTATCCCGTCCTGCCTTCCCGCATACCAGGCTGCGGTGTCAAAAGCCTTCCCCTGTATCTCCGCCCGGCGTCCAAGCCGGGCCTGTTTCTCCGCTTCCTTCGCTTCCGGCGCAAGCGCCGCAATCCGGGCGGCTATTTCCGCTCGTTGCGCTTCGGTCAGGGCATCGGGGAGAATGGCGCCTGCCGGCATCGTTTCGCCAAGGCGCTCAATCTTTGTTTTTTCCCGCCTGCCGGCCGCTTCCCGCCAGTACTCAATGCCGCAAAAATCCGGGACGGTCTCCAGTTCTTCTGTTATGCCTATAGTTTAGTTATGCGAAATTTTTTTTGCCCCGCCTTTATCGTCGCAGGCGCCATCCGTGGCGCCTGAAATCTTATAGAATTTTACAAATCTCTTGACATAATTTAATAGTTCGTATATACTAACATAAGTTTGCATTAATCAATCATAATTTTTACAGAAGGATTTTTGACTTATATGAAAAAACCGGCACGTCCAATTATCAGACAATATTTTCTTTTCCTTGCCATTGGTCTGATACTATTCAACGGCGCTTTTATCCTGTTACAACTATTATTTTATACACCCATTGGTCAAATACGGTATACAGGAAAAGAATTTGTTCCCGCACATGGAGAAAATCGTTCGGGGGGTGCGCGGATCAGGCGTTTTAGAAAACCAAGTTTTCATAATAGACGTTCGACACGTCAAGTAAAGATACCTGATAAATGGTATCTTGTAATATCGGATGAAAGAGATAAAACCTATAACTTGGAAATAACCCAGCGGCAGTACAATGGCGACTACCTAAAGAATAAGGGTTGGCCGAATTATATTGCTTTTGAGAAAGAATTTAAGGAACTTTATGGAAAGTACCCCAATATTTTGCCGGATGCTTTGGGAGATAATCCTGTTAATCTTCTTTTTTTTCTAATAGTTTTCCCTGTCCTGCTATCCTCTCAGTGCTTTGCCATGTGGCACGCGATAAAAAAGGAACTGCAACCTCTTCTAAAGAGATATTAGATTTATAATGAAAACCGCGTCTCCGCCCGGTTTCCCCAAAACCAATTTAAAAACCACCGAATTTGAGTTTGCAGAGCGCCCAGTGCCTTTTTCGGCGCACCCTTTACCACAGCGGCGTACCCTTTTATGGCAAACAGATATATTTATATGCCGTAAAGGTATGCCGTTACCGTAAAGGGGCATACTTCCATAATAAAGGTAGATACTTCTGTCATAAGAGTAACTACCTCTATCGTAAAAGTAGGTACTTCTATGACAAAAAGGGCTACTTTTTTCATAAAGGTATGTACTTTTGTGGCAAAAGGGTATACCTTTATAGATAAAGGAGGACACTATGGCCCATTATAAAAACTATATTCCCACAAAAGATACCGAATTTGACTGGTTTTTCAACACAATAAAAAACAATAGGAGGCGTTTTCAAAATATAATTTTGGGAACGTCTTTTTTATAATTATTGCATAAAAAATATAGGGTAAAATATTTGTAACCGTTCACGGCGATTCGGCTGGATTTATGTAATCCGGGAATGAATCAAATCTGAAAAAGGTGGCTAAACTTTCTTTGAGATACTTCA
>JAIRNJ010000124.1 GCA_031258115.1 Treponema sp.
GTTCGGTGCCGAGATGTACTATCCGGATACCAATAAACTTGATCTGGTTGATCAGAAAGTGGTGGATGCTCTCAACTGGCAGCGGGAATATGCCCGCCAGTACAATCCTGCCAAGGTAAGAAGCTTTACCCAGGCGGCGGGCGGCCTCTTCTCTCCGGATCACCCCTTCTTTGTAAAGAAGGTGGCCATGACCGTCATCGGCAACTGGGCCACCAATGCCCTGAAGATCTATGCGCCTACAGTGAATTATACCTGTGTGCCCGTACCGGTTCCTCCCGGCGGCCGGGTCGAATCCACCCCTCTGGGCTCCAACGTGTTCGCCATGCCCCGCGGTGTAAAGAGCCCCAAACTGGCGGCGGTTTTCTTCAAATTCACCCAGCGGGCCGAGATCAACGGAGACAACTTTGATGTGTGGCGTTCCATCCCCTGCGTGGATGCGGTGTTTGACGATGTATCCTGGACAAAGAAAGGCGATCCCATATACCTCATGGAACGGAAGATCGCCAATTCCCCCTATTCCAGCCATCCTGCGCTCTCCTCTGTTTCCGCGCAGTTGGTAACCGAAATGACCGCCCTCCGGGACGATGTTATCTACAACAACCGGGATCCGAAGCCCCTGCTCCAGGCCCTGCAGGATAAGTTGCAGCCTGAACTGTAGTTTTGTTATGGAACATGCAGTCTCTTCCCGCGACAGCCTGAGGAGCCGGGTATTCGTCTATGTCGAACAGGCCATACTCTACGCACTTTTGATTATCATATCGGCCTGTTTTATTGTTCCTTTCTTCTGGCTGCTTTCCTGCTCCTTCAAGCAGCCTTCGGAACTTTTCGAGGTTCCCATCCGCTGGATGCCAAGGACAATACAGTTTGAAAATTATGTCCGTATGTTTACCTACTTCCCCTTCCTCCGTTACCTCAAGAACACCCTTATCATTGTGTTTTTCAATATAGTAGGTTCCATTTTATCGGGCAGTGTTATTGCATACGGTTTTGCCTGCCTCAACTGGAAAGGCCGGGACAAGGTATTTGTTATCGTCCTTATCACCATGATTCTGCCTTTCCAGGTGGTGATGGTTCCCCTCTTTATTCTCTTCCAGAAAATCGGCTGGATCGGCACCTTCCTTCCCCTTACGGTAACCTGTTTTTTCGGCAATCCCTTCTATATTTTTCTGATGCGGCAGTTTTTCCTGAGCCTTCCCAGGGAACTGAACCAGGCGGCCCGGATAGACGGCGCCAGCGAATTCCGTATCTTTGCCCAGATAGCAATACCTCTGTCTCAGCCGGTACTTGCCACGGTGGCGATCTTCGCCTTCCTCCGTACCTGGAACGACTTTATCGGCCCCCTGATTTTCCTGGCAAGCGACAGACTTTATACCCTGTCCATAGGCGCCCAGATGATCCGTTCCAATCTGCAGCCCAACTGGGAACTCCTGATGCCCCTGGGAGTGGTGATGGTGCTTCCCGTGTTGATCATATTCTTCCTTATGCAGAAGTACTTTATTCAGGGCATCGCCATGTCGGGAATCAAGGGTTAAGGAGGCGGCAATGAAATCGGCTCAAGTTACAGACAGGATGCAGAGGCGGGAATTTATAACCGCCATGATCTTTATTTCCCCCTGGATTCTGGGACTCCTGTCCTTTACACTCTATCCAATCTGCCTTTCGGCCTGGTATTCCCTGACGGAGTATAAAGTTCTTTCGGATCCCAGATTTACAGGATTCAAGAACTATGTTGACCTTTTCAAGGACAAGATATTCCGTACCTCCCTCTATAACACCAGTTATATCGTTTTTGCCGGAGTACCGCTTACCCTGATTTCCGCCCTGCTGGTAGCGATACTGCTCAACTTCAAAAAGTTAAAGGGACTTTCATTCTTCCGGGTGGTGTTTTTTATTCCTACCCTTGTACCCCTTATAATCAACTGTCTGCTCTGGCTCTGGCTTCTGCAGGATAACGGGCTTATCAACGCGATACTCCGCGTCTTTGGCATCCGGGGCCCTCTCTGGCTGGGATCCCCTGAGTGGAGCAAGCCTGCCCTTATCCTCATGATGATCTGGGGCTGCGGCGGTTCAATCATCATCTTCCTGGCAGGTTTGCAGGATATTCCCGATACTCTCTATGAGTCCGCCTCCCTTGACGGGGCAAACTTCGCGCAGCAAACCTGGCATATCACCATTCCCATGCTGGCGCCGGTAATACTGTTCAATGCGGTAACCCTGGTGATTGCCGCCTTCCAGTGGTTTGCCGAACCCTTTGTCATGACCCAGGGCGGGCCCAACAACAGCACGATGTTCTATTCGCTGTACCTCTACAACAATGCCTTCCGCTTCTTCAAGATGGGTTATGCTTCGGCAATGGCATGGATACTGCTTATGATTGCCATGGCGATCATCTTTCTGCTTTTCCGGGGTCTGCGCCGCTTCTCGGTTGACTGATCCGGTTGAAACCCGGCTGGTTCTAACCTTAACGAATGACGAAGCTTCCTACACATCCCTGGGCCGTTTGTCCTGAACCCTTACGGCCTTTCCTTCACTTACCGGGAGGGCGCCTTTTTCGTGGAGTTCTACACGGGGGTTGATGGTAATGGAAGCCTGCAGTGTCTTTGCAATCTTATCCCTTAATGCATTGAGGGGTCTTGAATCGTCCATGAAGATATCCTGCCCCACTTCCACCTTGACAGTAAGCCTGTCAAGGGAGCCTTCTTTTTCCACCACGATCAGGTAGTTGTTCCCCGCCTCGTGCATGGCCATGACCACTTCCTCTATCTGGCTGGGGAAGACGTTTACCCCGTTGATGATCAGCATGTCGTCACTGCGGCCGGTGATTCTCCGCAGGCGTCTGTGGGTTCTGCCGCAGGCACAGGGGCCGGGAATGAAGCCTGTGAGATCCCGTGTACGGTAGCGCAGTATCGGTGTGGCTTCCCGGCAGAGGATCGTCAGCACCAGTTCTCCGCTTTCCCCTTCCTGTACCGGTTCCAGGGTTTCAGGGTTGATTATCTCCGCTATGTATCCATCTTCCCAGATGTGGAGTCCGTTTTTGCACTGACATTCAAAGGCCACGCCGGGGCCGTTCATCTCCGAAAGGCCGTAGGAATTGTACACATCAATGTTCAGGAGTTTTTCTATGCGGAGACGGGTGTCTTCGCTGTAGGGCTCCGCGCCGGCAAATGCCTTGCGAAGGCGGAGACTTTCCCGTGTTATTCCCTCTTCCCGCATTTTGCTTTCCACATGGAGGAGGAAGCTGGGAGTTGCATGAAGCACCGTGGTGCCAAAGTCCTGCATGAGGCGGAACTGCCGCGTGGTGTTTCCCGCTCCCGACGGGATGACGAGCATGCCTACTTCTTCACCGCCGGAATGGAAGCCCAGGCCGCCTGTAAAGAGGCCGTAGGTGATCATGTTCTGGAAAACATCGGTTTTGTTGCAGCCTGTGGCGAAAATGGAACGGGCGACAAGACTTGTCCAGCGTTTTATGTCTTCCGCGCTGAAGTAGATCGTAGTGGGAGTACCGGTGGTACCGCTTGAGGCATGGAGGCGTACCACGTCTTCCAGGGGAATGGAAAGGAAACCATAGGGAAAACCGTCCCGCAGATCCGCTTTGGTGGTAAAGGGGATTTTTTTAAGATCATCAAGACTGCGGATATCACTGCCGCTTTTGATTCCTGTCCCGGAAAGCCGTTTTTTATAGAAAGCGGTACGGAGGCTGTAGTCCAGCGTCTTTTGGAGTCGGCTTAATTGCCATGCTTCCAGTTCCGCACGGTTCATGGTTTCCATCGCGCGGTTCCAGTATTGAAACGAAGGAGGCTTGGGTGAAGAAGACATAATTACTCCTGTAAAAAGCGGCGGAATCGCCGCTTATGTAAATCGAAGCGGAACAAAGTTCCGCATAACTCCTGTAAAAAGCGGCGGAATCGCCGCTTATGTAAATCGAAATTAACACGAAGTGTTAATCATTATTCCTTTCAGTTGTTTTGGGCCCTGCCCAGGCGGAAGGCTTTTATGTTTGCCTCCGCTATCGCGGGATCCTTGGCGGCGAATTGGGCCGCAATGATATTCTCCAGCGTCTCCGCCCTGACGGGAAGGAAGGGCGATGAGGCTCCAACCATCACCATGTTCACCGCCCGGCTCAGACCCGCCTCTTTTGCAAGGGCGAGGGCTTCCACGATACGCTGTACGGGAAGTGAAGCGATGGCGGTTTTAAGATCCTCCGGATCGGGGTAAGAAGGAATATTGACAAAGGGTTCCGCCGCGGTGATGAGGGCCCCCTCCGCCGAGAGCCAGAGGGCATAGCGGAGGCTTTCCAGCGGTTCCATGCTGATGATGAGATCCGCGGCTCCCCGGGGAACAAGGTCGCAGGCGATGGGGCCGTCGCTGATGCGCAGGTGCGCAAGCACCGCTCCCCCCCGCTGGGCCATGCCGTGTACTTCGCTCTGCCTGACTCCAAGCCCTTCCGCGGCCGCGGCCTGGGCAATGATCGCGGCGATGGAGAGCACTCCCTGACCCCCCACACCGGCCAATATACAATCACACTTCATAGGATCTCCCTTACGCTTTTCTTGGCCTTAGCGCGTTTGCGCGCCGCTTCCAGACATTCCCGGCGGAATATCACTACCGAAAGTCCGGGATACTCTATCTCTTTCCGCAGAAGTTTTGCGTTTTCTTCCACAAGCTGTTTTTTTGCTTCCAGTACGACAAGATGATCGCCGTCAAGACCCAGACCCCTGATGAGGGCTTCAAGCTTGTCCGAGGGAACCATGGTGTTCTGGCAGCCGGTCATGGCAACAATACTGTTGTCGAGGATGGCGACGGTCATGGCTGCGTTTGCCGCGGCAGCATCAATGAGGGCTGTGATGCCTGAGTGGATAAAAGTGGAATCCCCGATGACCGCCGTTACGTATTTGAGCCCCGAATCGACAGCCCCCTTTGCCATGCCGATGGAGGCTCCCATGCAGACGATGCTTTCCGGCACCTCGTAGGGCGGCATGGCTCCCAGGGAATAACAGCCTATGTCGCTGGTTACCGCGGAGAGGGCGGGATCGAAACCGGCCATCGCCTTCCTGATCGTTTCGTAACTGTCCCCGTGAGGACAGCCCTGGCAGAGCTGGGGAGGACGGTTGGGGAGCGAGGGGGGAAGGGCGCCGGTTTCCATGACGGAAAGAATGCCGGGACGCGGGAGGAGGCCGAGGGCCTTGCGGACATTGTCAGGATCAAGTTCGCCGGTTCTCGGCGCCAGTCCGGGGCCTCCCTTGCCGTCACCCAGTTTCCCCGCTATGGCTATGGACTGAGGAAGAATTCCACGGAGCCTCTCTTCGATAAAAGGCTGGCCTTCTTCGATAACCAGCGCTGTTACCGCTCCCTCGCAGAGTCTCCGTATTGATTCTACCGGAAGCGGATATGCGCCGATGTGCAGGCGGGGAGGGGAGCCTCCTCTTGAAGCGGCCAGATCCGCAAGGTTTTCTTCATAGTAGTTTCCCCCGAGACCTGAGGTAATGACAACGAGATCCTTTTTCCCCCTCTCCGAAGGGGAACCTGCGGCCCCGGCGGCCGGTTCCGTTTTATTGACAGGATGGGCCTGGGCCCATTCGGCAATTTCCTTCTGCTTTTCAATGAGACGGGCATAGTTGCGCCGTGCAAAAGCGGGAAGAAGCATCCATTCGGTTTTGTCCGTGATTCGGGAAAGGGGATTAGCCTCCCGTTCCCTTTGAAACCTTACCTGGGAACGGGCATGGGAGAGCCGTGTAACAAGGCGGAGCATCACAGGCACATGGAAACGTTCCGAGATTTCAAAGGCCTCCCTGGTCATGTCGTAGGCTTCCTGCTGGGTTCTCGGTTCGAGACAGGGAATCATGGCAAAGGCCGCATAATAGCGGCTGTCCTGCTCCCCCTGGGAGGAATGCATGCCGGGATCGTCGGCAACCGCAAGGACAAGGCCGCCCTTGATACCCAGGAGGGCACCGTTGATGAAAGGGTCTCCCGCAACGTTGAGCCCCACATGCTTCATGGTGACTATGGAACGGCGGCCTGCAAAGGAGACACCCAGCGCCGCCTCCAGGGCTGTTTTTTCGTTGGAACACCAGTGCGCCGAAAAATTTCCGGGCTTTGCCTCTCCTTTTTCCCGCCGTTTTCTGTATACTTCCAAGAGATACTCAAGAATTTCCGTGGAAGGGGTACCGGGATAGCCGTAAGCGGCGCTCAACCCGGCATGAAGCGCCCCGGCAGCCACAGCCTCATCGCCGAGGAGGGCCTGCATACTCTTTTCATCGCTCATAATGGGGAAGAGTCTAGCAAAAAAAGGCCGGCTGGTACAGATGGAACGCATATCTCCCAGGAATTTTACTTTTACTGAAGAAATTTGCCACAAACCACACTAACAGACACGAACTGAACAGAGTAACCTTAATTTTTTCGTCCGCGTTTCATACATCATGCCCTTGTTTCATTCAAACTATGTTGAGAAGTTCATGATTATCTGCGGCTAAAAGTAAAATTGCTGGTGCAAAACCAACCGGGGTTTACAAGAGGCTCAATAATAAAGTATATTTTTCTTATGGCTGAAGAAACTGTACGTGAACCGCAAATGGGGCTCAGCTTTGAAAAGGTCTGGGCAATGTTCCAGGAAACCGACCGGAAGATGCAGGAAACCGACCGTATAGTGCAGGAAACGGCCCTGCAAATGAAGGAAACCGACCGGAAGATGCGGGAGACCGACCGCATAGTGCAGGAAACGGCCCTGCAAATGAAAGAAACCGACCGGAAAAAGAAGGAAACGGCCCTGCAAATGAAGGAAACCGACCGGAAGATCGGCAAACTGGGCAGTAAGCTCGGCGATTTGATCGAAGAGATGATCTTTCCCAATATTCTGGAGAAGTTCAATAAGGCGGGTTATGTTTTTGGGAAGGCGGCGCCCAATGTCCGCTACCGGGATTCACGGGGGGTCTATGTTGCCGAAGTTGATATTCTGCTGGAAAACGGGGACGCGGCCCTGGCGGTGGAGGTAAAGACCACCCTGACGGATGCCGACATACGGGAACACCTGGTACGGATGGAAAAACTGAGGGGCTATGCCGACGAACATCAGGATAAGCGGAAGCTGCTGGGGGCGGTGGCCGGAGCCATAGCCTCGGAAGAGGTAAAGACCTTCGCCATCAAAAGCGGTTTTTTTGTCCTGGAACAATCGGGGGATACGGTACGGATCAGTGTTCCGGAAGGCTTCAAACCCCGGGAATGGTAGTGTAAAACGGCGCCTGGCGCCCTTGTTTTTGTACATGTTCATGAATTTCAGCCCTCCTGTACCGTAAAATGTCTGTGAGCTTATTCTGCGGGTCAAGTTTAGCCGCTCCGCCTCCCCCGCGAAGCGGGTTCTTGGGGTGGTTGATTTTTCCGGTACTGCCTTGGGGAAACCCCCATGATCTTCCTGAA
>JAIRNJ010000138.1 GCA_031258115.1 Treponema sp.
ATCCAGCAGCCGGCCATTGCCAAAATGGAAAAGCGGACGGATATGTATATCTCCACCCTGCGAAGCCACATAGAGGCTATGGGAGGGCAGCTTGAGATAACCGCTCATTTCCCTGACGGTTCGATCAAGATTGCCAATTTTTCCCGGATTTAGTTTCACTTCTGGAAGTATTTTTCAAAAAAATTGCCGATATATAAGGCATGGAACTTTGGAATAGATTAGAAAGTGAGTTAAACAGATGCGGCGAAAACTGGCGCTGGCTTGGTAAAATAGCTTCTGTTCCGGAATCCACTATGTCCAGATGGCGGGATCAAAAAAAGTATCCCAGTGTAGAAAAAGTTGTTAAGATGGCGCAGGCCGTTGGCCGCTCCGTTGAGTATCTTGTAACAGGTCTGGAACAGAAGTACGCGGAATATTCCGACTTGGCTCTTGATATAGCCAGGGCTGCGGAACGTCTGGACGATACAGGGAAGCGTGAGGCCCTTCACCTAGTTTAAAGCCTCGAAACGTTACACCCTTTAGCAGAGGCTGGCGCCTCTACTAAAACGGGCGCATGAAGCCGGTGGAGCTGAAAAACTAAAAAACAAGGGAAAAAATGCTTTACTTTTGGGCGCTCAATATGGTAAAATTTAACTTGGGAGAACAAACATGGCCTCAGCCGGAGATGTGGCAAAGTATCTCATAAAATCTTTGCCTGTGGATAACCTCAAATTACAGAAGTTGCTCTATTACAGCCAGGCTGTCCACATCGTGTCGCATAATAAAACCCCGCTTTTTCCGGAAGCGATTGAGGCATGGGACTACGGGCCGGTAGTACCGGAGGTATATCGGGAATACAAGGCCTATGGATTTGACATTATCCCGGGCTCTGATGATCCGTCCCGGCTTTCGTTGGAAGAGATGAAGTCCATAGACCTGGTAATTGCGAGCTTGGGCGAAATGTCCGGTCCGGAATTGATAAACCAGACTCACCGTGAAGCGCCATGGCGGGATGCCTATTGTCCGGGAAGGCCAAGCCGTATTATTTCGCTTGATTCGATGTACGAATACTTTAAAGAAAACCTGGATTTGCCCCTAGATGCCGTCTAAAAAAGGACACATCCTAAAACACAAATCCGAGGGATTCCGGCTAAAGCCCGAACAAAAAGAAATGGTGTTTAGCTTTCGGGATTTTGACCAAACCCAGGGACAAACCTTTGCGGAATGGCAGAGCCTTACCCTGCTAGACACAATGCTGGATAAACTGAAAGAGTACAGCAGGAAAACCATTCCTGAAGCACAGAAAGCAGGTTTCACCGTCTACGACCGGTTCCCGGCCAAGTCCGAATTTAAACCTCCCTGGTTTATTCTGGAAAATGCGAAATGGGCTTCATTACATATTCAAGGGAAAGAATGTATAGCGGGACACCTGGCGGATAATATTTTTTATGTGTGTTTTATGTGGTCTTTCTGGACAAGGATCATAAATTCTGGCCGTCAATTCTAAAACATTCCTAAATCACTTTGTTCGCATTTTTTTGAGTAGTTGGTTCGCCGCCCGTTCAAAGCGCCGCAACTCATCCATATCGTACAGACGGACCGGCAGGATCACCTCCCCGGCTTCCCCGACCTCCGCTATGACCCCCTCCAGATAGGCACGGGTCTTAGGGTCCAGGCCCTCATCCAGGGTCACAGCAAGCCGGTCCCCGATATAAACCTGGTTGCCCTTCACCTTGATGACGGATTCTTCCGGCGCGGCTGGCGCTTCCCCCGGGAAAAGCTGATAAACTGCCGCAGGGACATATCCTTGACCGCCTTGAAAACGTCCTTTTTCTGGTAAAGCGCCAGGGCCCGGCCCATATAGGGAAGCTTTGTGGGGCCGTCCTCATCGGAGAATCTTACCTTTTCCAGTTCTTTCCGGTATTTGATATACGCTTCCCCGATGTAAAGCCAGTTGTGGATGCTGCTCCGGTCCATTCGGGTCTGTTCGCAGAGAGATTCAATGTATTTCGCCATGCTGTGGTACTTTAGGTCCACATAAAGCTCCTTGGCCTTGATTTTTGCCAGCCCTATCCCCATGGCAAGGATGGACAGCCGGATGCCTTTGATAGTCTCCCGGATACCGGCGTCAATTTCAGCGGCATCGTCCGATCCGGCATAGTCCAGACTGAAATAGCCGCCCACCAGCCTCTTTTCGGGCCGCCGAGGGCCGTCATACTGGTTGGGGATGACTTCGGTTCTCATTTACAGGGCTCCATCGTGCATTTATCGTGCATTTATAATAGCCAATATAGCAATATTTAGACAATATAGACATACTTGACACGCTTTCCCGGTCTGTTTTATTCTTTACGGTGGAGTTTGGAAATTCCCATTTAAAACATAAGGAGACTGATATGCCGGAACCTGCAAAGCGCGACTCTAATGCGCCAAAATTTCTCGAGATCACCATTAAGGACAATGACGGGAAGATATGGTCTACCATGTATGCCCAAGCAAAGGAATTCTCTACCGGATCCGTGGGCTACTATGTTTCGGATAAGACAACCAATCCCCAAAGCGGTGAGCGCTACCAGTGCGGGCTGTCTTTTACCCTGATCGGGTCAAAACCCGGCAAGTGATTTTTTAACCGCCCTGGGCAGACCCCGGGCGGTTTTTTTTAGCGCCGTTTTCGCGGATTTTTTAACTTAAGTATTTCATTGACAGAGGCGCCATGTTAAAAGGACGACATTTAATTGAACCGGGTGATTTAAGCCTGGAGGAGATGGAAGGGCTTTTCACCCTTGCGGAAAAGATCGAAACGGAGGAGAGCTATCTCCGGGAAGCCTGCCGGGGAAAACTCCTGGCCGCCCTGTTTTTCGAGCCGAGTACCCGTACTCGTCTGAGTTTCGAGGCGGCCATGATGCGCCTGGGCGGAAGCTGCCTGGGTTTCGCCGAGCCGTCTTCCAGTTCGGCGGTCAAGGGGGAGAGTCTCGCGGATACCATCAGGGTGGTGTCTTTATACGCCGATGCAATCGTCATGCGGAACCCTAAAGAGGGCGCGGCGTTATTGGCGTCGCAGTATTCCGCCGTTCCGGTGATCAACGCCGGGGATGGGGGCCACCATCACCCCACGCAAACCTTGACCGACCTCCTGACTATCAGACGGCTCCATCATTCCATTGCCGGCCTGAACGTCGGTTTCTGCGGGGACCTCAAGTTTGGCCGCACGGTACATTCCCTGGCAAAGGCCCTCTCCCGGTATCCGGAAATGCGGATGGTCTTCATATCGCCCGAAGAATTACGGATACCTGATTATATAAGTTCCGGCGTACTCGGAAAGGCCGGTGTTCCCTATACCGAAACCGGCAGTCTTGAAAAGGTAATAGGCGGCCTCGATGTGCTTTACATGACCCGTGTCCAGCGGGAACGCTTTTTTAACGAAGAGGACTATATACGCCTCAAAGACAGTTATATCCTTGACACGGAAAAAATGTCACTCGCGAAGAAAGACCTGATCGTCCTCCACCCCCTGCCCCGGGTAAACGAAATTGCCATAGAAGTTGACGATGATCCGCGGGCGGCTTACTTTAAGCAGGCCGGGTACGGAATGTTTGTACGGATGGCGCTTTTGGCTTCTGTTTTGGGCGTGATCAAGTAAAGGAGGCGCGGAATGTTAAACATAGATCAGATAAAAAACGGAATCGTCATCGACCATATCAAGGCCGGACAGGGAATAAAAATTTTTTCCTGGCTTGGACTTGCCAAGGCTTCCTATACGGTAGCGTTTGTGCTTAACGCCAATTCCGGGCGCATGGGCAGAAAGGATCTTATCAAGATAGATAACACTATTGCCATTAACTTTGACATTCTGGGACTCATCGATCCGAATATTACCGTTAATATTATCGAGGACGAAAGGATCTCCGAAAAGATAAAGCTTAAACTTCCGGAAAGGGTAGAGAATGTGCTGATATGCAAAAACCCCCGGTGTATTACCTCTACGGAACACTATATTCCCCATATTTTCCGCCTGGACAACCGGGAACTGGGAACTTACCGCTGTGAATACTGCGACGAGCTTAGTACCGGGGATTTTTTAAGACAGGGCGTATGAGTTTTTTGTCGAAATTTCAGCCGCTCTTTATTATTCTTTCGGCTTTCATAGGGATATTTCTGGGAGAATCCTATCCGCCTGCAGGGCAAAACGCGGAAAATTTTATTGAAATTTTCCTGATGCTTATGCTCTTCTTTGTCTTCCTGAATGTGGAAATAAGGGAAATTTCAAGGTCATTTTCTGATTTACGTTTTTCAGTTTCCGCGCTAATAATCAATTTTCTTTTTACGCCTTTATTTGCCTTCGCATTGTCAAAGATATTTCTTACAGGGCAAGCCGATTTGCAGATAGGCTTTATAATGTTAATGGTTACGCCGTGCACGGATTGGTATTTGATTTTCACCGG